>VEPI01000114.1:0-1384 GCA_012026935.1 Melioribacter sp.
CGGGCGGAAAATTGCTATGCACTCTTTGTCCGCGCTATTGTACAATTGGTGAAGGACAAGCCGGATTTTGCTACATCCGCCAAAACATCGAAGGTAAACTTTATTCAACCGGATATGGAAAACCAACAGGCTTTGCAATTGATCCGATAGAAAAAAAACCGCTCAATCATTTTCTTCCGGGAACAGAAATTTTAAGTTTTGGAACTGCGGGATGTAATCTCGGATGCAAGTTCTGCCAGAACTGGTCAATCAGCAAAGCAAAATTAGACAGCATTCATTCCCTTTCCTATTCACCGGAGGATGTTGTTGCACTTGCTAAGAAACATAATGTTCCGTCAATAGCTTTTACTTACAACGATCCGGTAATCTTCGGTGAATATGTCATTGACATTTCCAAGATTGCTCAGGAAGAAAATATTAAATCCGTAATGGTTACTGCCGGCTATATTGATAAAAATGCGCGTAAAGATGTTTTCAAATATATAGACGCTGCAAATGTTGATCTTAAGGCCTTCTCGGAAACTTTTTATCACAAATTAACTTTCTCGCATCTTAATTACGTTCTTGATACTCTTATTTGGTTAAAAAAAGAAACTAATATTTGGTTCGAAATTACTACGCTATTAATACCAGACGAGAATGATTCAGAAGATGAGACAAAAAAAATGTGTGAGTGGATTTTAGAAAACCTTGGTGACGACGTGCCTTTACATTTTACAGCATTTCATCCGGATTTTAAGCTGATAAATAAGGGACCAACCCCGGGTTCAACTTTGTTAAAAGCACGGAAGATTGCACTTCGATCCGGAATCAAGTTTTGTTATGTGGGTAATATTCACGATTCAGTTGGACAAAACACATATTGCCCTAATTGCGGTCAAAAGCTTATTGTCAGGGACTGGCATTCAGTTAAGAGTTATAACTTAAAAAATAATAACTGCCCTTCTTGTGGTGCTGTAATAGCCGGTGTTTTTTCCTAAAAAGTAGTTGAAACAATTAATCTTTTATGGATATATTGATATAGGAGATCTGTCTCCCAAGAGAAAAATCAGCCGAAAAAAAAATTTATTTTTTTAATTTATAAGAGGGAAGCTAGTATGAAAAAACTAAAACTACTCATTACTTTTTTCGCTGTCATATTGATGATCGGGTCATCAACTATTAGCGCACAAGGTAAACTTGGTGTTGTTGGTAAATTATTTACCAAGCAAGAAGCAAATGTTTTATTTGGAAAAGTCATTGGATCAATGAATCTCAGCGTTACTCAACTCAAAAATGCGCTTGCAAATACAAAAGATTACGTATTGATCTCTGTTAAAAATAATACTGTAGTTCTCCGCGATGAAAGAAGAAGATCTATATCCGAAGAAAATGAATATCTTGA
>VEPI01000114.1:2307-3758 GCA_012026935.1 Melioribacter sp.
AGGTTACAGCAGGCGGAATCTGTTGCTCTTTTTGCAGAACTTTCTCCCGATCCTATTTTCAGACTTGATGAATCCGGAAAAATTACTCTTGCAAATAATTCCGCACATAAAATTTTTCCGCATCAAGTTTTACTGGGCGAGACTGTACAAAACATTTTTCCTTTTATACAAAATAAAGAGATAAAAGAGATCATAGATCAAGAGAAAACCATTAATCAATCTGCATTAATAGGCAATAATTATTTTCAATTCATTCTGGAAGGTATTAGTAAACTTAATATCTGCCAGGTTTACGGCCGCGATATAACCGAATTGAAAAACACCGAGAGCAATTTAAAAGTCGCATTAATTAATGCGGAAGAATCTAAACGTTTAAAAGAATTCTTTTTAGCACAGATCTCGCATGAGATCCGTTCACCGTTGAATGTTATAGTTGGTTGTACCGATCTTTTGCTTGATGAATCTAATGATGCGATGGAACGTGAGTTTGGCTCTATTTTACGCTCAATGAAAAATAACAGCAAACGATTATATCGAACATTCGACCTGCTGTTAAACATGTCGCAGCTTCAAACCGGTAAATATGAAGTTCGATTGGAAAAAATTGATCTTTATGCACTTTTAAAAACTCTACAAAGCGATTACAAATCTTTAGCCGAAGAGAAGGGATTAGTTATTAATCTGATCAATTCGATTAAAGAAGATGCCAGTGTTATCGCAGATCATTATTCGATTACGCAAATATTTGCAAATCTTTTAGATAATTCGATCAAATACACAGATAAAGGTGAGATCACATTAAATATTTACAGAAGCAATACAAATATTTGTGTTGATTTAACCGATACAGGTAAAGGGATGTCGAAAGAATATATTAATAAACTGTTCGCTCCGTTTTCACAAGAAGAAATGGGTTACACGAGAAGGTATGAGGGAACAGGGTTGGGTTTAGCGCTTGTAAAAAGTTTTATAGACATTAATAAAGCCCAGATAAAAGTAAAAAGCGAACTAAATAGCGGAACAACATTCACAGTAATATTAAATGGAGATAAGAAATGGGGAATACAGCCGAACAAAAACCCAGACTTCTTATAACTGAAGACGATTATGAAAATCAGAAATTTCTTGAATTGTTTCTCAAGAAATATTTCACAATCGATATATGCGATTCATCCGAATCTTTTTATGCTTTAATGAATAAAGAGAAATATGATATTGTTCTTATGGATATTTCTATTAAAGGAAAAAAAGACGGTCTTGAATTAACAAGAGAGTTAAAGAATGATCCGAATCATTCCAATATCCCGGTTATCTGTTATACTGCTCATGCATTTAATAAAGACAGATTAAATGCTCTCGACGCAGGATGTGATGCTTATTTAAGTAAGCCATCGGATATCCATACTCTTCTTAATTCATTATTCGATCTTCTACGGGAGAAAGGGAAATCA
>VEPI01000118.1:0-15734 GCA_012026935.1 Melioribacter sp.
TGGAAATTCTCTTTGATCTTGCGATGAATAAATACGCAGACTTTTTATTTCTATGTTCTGAGCAAAAATATATTGCTGAGAAAGCAAAAAAATAAATACGAAAAACAAATTCTTGACTTTAAAAAAGCTTAGAATATTTCTACACATTTTATCGAACCATAAGGGACAAAAACTTTAAATGATTTTTCATCTCGGTTTGAATCAAGCAATAATCCATCATCATAAGATTGGACTAATGTTCCGGTTTTGAAAACAATTTCGTAAAATGTCGGGTGTTCCCCTTTTTCCTTACCGTAAACAACCCCGTAATTCTCCAACATTGTAATGTTCATTACTTTGCCAACGTATTGATTCCAATCCAATTTCATGTTTGTCTTCCTTTTAGTTAACTGGATTAATTTAAGCTTTCAAATACAACCAAAAAGTAGTCAAAAACGAATTCTTTTACAATTTAGTAAAGTTGGGTTATAATGATTAAATGCTGGGAATGGAAACTAAAGAAAGAGCAAGATTAAGAAATTCACCTAACCTTGCTCTTACTCTTAATCTTAATTTATTTATTTCTGATCAACAACAACATCACCGCCTGTAGTTTCAAGCTTTAGCATTTCACCGCCGCCGTTAAATTCTGCATCCATTTCGCTGCGGGTTACACGCATTGTCTTTGCATTATTAAAATTATTAGTAATATCTCCGCCTGTGGTTTCGAGATGTACTTTCGCTTTTAAGTTAGATGGTAATTTAACATGTATGTCGCCGCCGGAAGTTGAAGCATCAATACCTTTATTAACTCCGGAGTAATCAATAACAATATCTCCGCCGGATGTTTCTGCTTTTATTTTTCCATCTGAAGTATAAAGTTTAATATCGCCGCCCGATGTTTCTGCTTTGAGATCACCATTTGTTTCTTTGCAAACAATGTCTCCGCCGGATGTTGATAAAAACATTTCGCCTTTATGAGTGGAAAGATTTATATCCCCGCCCGATGTTTCTGCATTTAATTTTCCGTTAGTGTTATGCAAAGTAATATCGCCGCCGGAAGTATCAAGTTTAAAAACTCCGTTTATATTTGCTTCATTAATATCGCCGCCGGAAGTTTCAATATGAGTATTTTGATTTTTAGGAACTTTAACTTCGATTCTTACACTAATGTTGCTGCCGAACCAATTAAAGAACGAACCTTTCTTTTTAGCAATTACTCTTACCGTGCTGCCATCCTGTTCAATACTGAAATCCAATTTTTCTTCTGCACGTCTGTTCCCGAAAATTTTTACATAGGTTTCTTGTTTATCCCAGCTTTCAACTTTTACATCGGCCCCGCTTGCATTTACATAAACATTATCCCAATCTTTAGCAGAAAAGGATTTTTCACGTAAAAGCTTTAACTCTTCGGCAGAGGAAAGTGACGCACCTATAATCATTAATACAAACATCAACAAAAATCTTTTGAATAATAATTGTTCTATTGATCGGCACATAATACCTCCTAGTTTTTAAGTTTAACTGAATATTTAGACTCGTGTTTGGTTAGAATAGTTACATCAGTAAGATTTTTTTATATTTGTAATGAATCAAAGAGAGAAAAGTGAATTATATAGTCGTTTTTATTGGTGCCGGACTTGGAGGAGTGCTTAGATATATACTATCCTATTTTATTCAAAAGCAATTCCCTCCTTATTTCCCTGTTGGTACACTTGCAGTTAATCTTATTGGAAGTATAGTATTAGGATTAATGATTTTTGGTCTTGATGAAAAAGATCTTATCAATCCGTCATTAAAATTATTTATTGGAATTGGATTATGCGGCGGCTTCACTACATTTTCTACATTCTCTTTAGAAACTTTTAATTTATTAAAAGATGCGGAATTTCTTTTTGCGGGATTAAATATTTTAGCAAATGTTTTTTTAACTGTATTTGGTATTTATCTCGCTTATTTTATTACGAGGTAATTTATGAAAATTGAAGGTGAAGCAAAATTATTAAGAATATTTATCGGTGAAGCCGATAAAATTTCTCACTCACCAGTCTATGAAAATATTGTTACTGAAGCCAGAAAGAATAACCTTGCCGGCGCTACTGTCTATAAAGGAATTATGGGATACGGAGGTAACAGTAGGATTCACAGCGCAAAAATTTTAAGACTTTCGGAAGATCTGCCCTTAGTTGTGGAAATTGTTGATGAAGAAAAAAAAATTGAAGAATTTATTCCTATCGTTAACAAGATTTTTGAAGATGCAAATTGCGGCGGACTCATCACAATCGAGCGAGCTGAAATAATAAAATACACTTCAACTAAAAAATAGAATTTCAGATTGCGAATTAAAATTTTAGCAGCAGTATTACTCTGCTTAGTATTCACATCAAGCATTTACTCCCAAAATAAATATGATATTTCCCAGTTCTACAATGAATCAATCCGGTTTGTAAAGCAGCCGTTAAACTGGGAAGGAAGCGATTGGCTTAAACTTGGTTTGATAAGTGCCGGGACAATTTTGACAATGCAAGCTGATCAGCCAATACGGGATGCGGTCCTACGAGATCAGAGTTTTAACGGGACTATTCCTGAACAGATAGGAAGGATTTGGGGCCGAGGTTATGCAACAATATTCTTCGCCGGGGCTTTCGGTTTGCACGGTTTAATTACAGATGATCAATCAACAAAAAAAATTGGATTTGAAATTGTACAGGTTACACTTTATGCGGGTGCTGTTACACAATTTTTGAAAATGACCGTGGGACGCGCCCGACCATATACAAACGAAGGTTCAGGAAACTATCACCCATTTTCACTTTGGAATGATGACTACCACTCCTTCCCTTCAGGAGATGTTACACTTGCCTTTTCACTTTCAACTGTACTCTCTAAAAATTCCAAGTCCTCTTTTCTAAAAATAATTTCTTATCTCCCTGCAGTTTTGACAATGGCTTCCAGAATTAACAGAGATATGCATTGGTCGTCCGATACTTTTCTTGCAGCAGCAATCGGTTATTTTGTTGGTGATTGGGTTGCCAACCTTCATGAAGAGCAAGAATCATCAATGGAAGTTTCTAACACTTTCCCGCTTACAATTAGAATTAAACTGTAGTTATTTTATAAACATTTTCTCCGATTTGAATTTTTGTTTTTTGATACTCTTTTTGGAGAATTTTTTATAGTTGGAATCACTTAATAATAATTTCTAATTTCTTACAGCAAATTTTTCTATTTATACAAATCAGTTATTTAATATTGTTAGATGACCGTTCTACATTAAAAGTTGAGGGTCAGTTGAAAAAACAAATTTCATTTTTCTCCTTAATTATACTAACCACATTAAATTTAGCTCAAAGCAATTGGTCATGGCAAAATCCGTTACCTGCAGGAAGTGATTTAACTTGTGTAAAATTTATAGAAGAAAATATTGGATGGATTGTTGGTAAAGCCGGTAAGATTTTCAAAACAACCGACGGTGGTTCAAATTGGTTTTTGCAAACCAGCGGAACTACAAATAATTTAACATCGGTCGCATTTGCGGATGTTAATAGAGGCTGGGTTGTTGGAGAATTTGGAATTATTTTACGAACTACCGACGGAGGCAGCAACTGGACTGCGATCAATACAACTATTTCGGCTAATTTAAATTCTATTGCTTTTATTGGATCAACATCCATCTGGATTGTTGGTAACGCTGGAACCGTAGCATCTTCTACAAATAGCGGTAATACTTGGACTCTTAGAACAATTCCTTTAGCTACAACGGATGATTTTAAATCAATTTCTATAATTGGAACTCAACAATACATTTTCTTAACAGGTGGTCATGGTAAAATTTTCAAATCAACAAATGGAGGATCTACATGGAGCCAACAATATGTACAAGTGAGCAATACTTTCAACTCAATTTATTGCATTGATATCAATCTTGGTTGGATTGTAGGTAAAGGCGGCTCAATTAATAGAACAACTGATGGTAACCTCTGGTTTAACAGAGTAAGCAGTACTACTAAAGATTTAAATTCTGTTTTTTTCACTGATAGAAATGTTGGTTGGATTGCAGGAAATGATGGCATCATCTTAAAATCATATACAAGTGGAACTGACTGGACAATTCAATCAAGCGGAACTACTAATTCATTAAATTCAATTTACTTCATAAATCAAAACACAGGCTGGGCGGTTGGTGCTGGAGGAATAATTTTAAAATCTACAAATGGCGGGTCTAATTGGATAAAAATTGCCGGCGGCAACACATCAAATTTAAACTCAATAAGTTTTACAGATTTGAATAACGGTTATGCTCTCGGAAATGCAGGCGCAATTTTAAAAACGACAAATGGCGGCAGTGATTGGAAAACTCAATCGAACAGTTCAACAAAAAATTTCAATTCGATTTTTTTTATAGATAAAAATATTGGATGGGCTGTTGGTGACAGCGGTACAATTTCTAAAACAACAAACGCCGGTGTAAATTGGATAACTCAAATTAGCGGTACAACAAACGAATTGTATTCTGTTTGTTTCTTTGATCAAAACAAAGGCTGGGCTTCCGGCGCGGGAGGAACAATTCTCAGCACAACAAACGGCGGATCAAGTTGGATTGCTCGGTCCAGCGGAACCTTTAATTGGTTATACTCTATTTACTCTGTTGATCAATTAATATGTTATGCAGTTGGTGCTTCGGGTAAAATCATTAAAACTATTAATGGCGGGATAAGTTGGAATATTCAAACAAGCGGCACAAATTATTATTTATACTCGGTTTATTTTGAAGATCAAAATACAGGCTGGGCTGCCGGGTACTTTGGAACTGTATTGAAAACGACTGACGGCGGTGATAACTGGATTAGTCAAAATAGTAATTCTCCGGCATGGTTAAGCTCAATATTTTTTCTTGATAAAAATAACGGTTGGGTTGTTGGTGATAATGGTACAATTATCAGAACTACCGACGGAGGAAATAATTGGGTCATCCAAAATAGCGGAACAACAAATTGGTTATACTCAGTTTATTTCATAGATAAAGATAATGGATGGGTTGCTGGTGCAAATGGTGCTATTTTAAAAACATCAAACGGCGGAATAACTTTTGTAAAAGACGAGGCATCAATCATTCCGAATAATTTTGTTCTATACCAAAACTATCCGAATCCTTTTAATCCTGAAACAGTTATTAGTTATCAGTTGACAGTTGGTAGTTTTGTAATGCTTAAAGTTTTTGATCTTCTCGGACGCGAAGTTGTAACACTTGTAAATGAATACCAACAACCCGGTAAATATAATTCTCAATTCTCAATTCTTAATTCTCAATTACCAAGCGGTATTTATTTCTACAGACTTCAAGCAGGAAATTACTCTGCTACAAAGAAGATGATTTTATTGAAATGATAATCTAACTTACAATAGGTGTAACAGGTAATTTATATGGGCGGGTCTAAAAAAATTCTTCAAAGTATCGCCTTACTATTCTTATTTCTGTTTTCTTGCAAAGAAAATGTAACTCAATTTGATCCAGAGGTCTATCCGCTTAAAGTTTACCCAGTTGTTAATTCAACTCACAACAATATCAATCTTGATGATCTATATAATTCATTGGCAAGACCCGAAGTGTGTGATCAATTTATAAAACTGTATTCTGATCCGTTAAATAGCTTCTATCAAACAGTTCTAATAACACAAGCACGCAAAAAAGTAGATTCACTTTCCCTTGATTTAAATACATTTAATAAATGTTTAGATGCCGCTGGCATTAATAGTAATAATGATACATGTTTTTATCCTTTGTACTTCGAAGAAGCTATTTACAACGGGAAAGAAGTCTGGAACTTCGGCTCAGTTTACGAAATTGATTACGGTATCATCAAAGTAAAAGATATTTCCTCTATTTCAGTCGAGAAGAAAACATTGAAAGTTGTCAATGTTCAAAATTATATTCCATTAAAACCGGAAGTAAGAAAATCAAATGTCAATTATGATACATTGAGCGCAACAAAAATATTTAGCTCAATCCAGATTGCAAAAGAATTTAAAACTAGATATAAAAATATTTATTATATGAAATTACGCGACAAGATTGATGAATCAATTCTGAGTCTAGTAGAAAGTCTAAATGAAGATAAAGAAGAATTCCGAAGATGGTATTTCAAAGATTACATACTTTTCTCAATGTGGACTTTACCATGCTTAGTTGAATCAGCTAAATTTATGGGCAAAGATGTGTGGATCATAGAAATCGTTTATGGAGAGAATGATTACGGGCATTATCACTTTTTCATAATAGATAAAAAAACTCATGAGCATTTATATCATAATGGATGTTTATAAACATCTTAACAACAGTATACAATTCTTCAATCATGATTTAATTTATTTAGACAACATCTTCTTAGTTACCTAAAAAAAACTTTTTTAGATTAAACCGAATTCCATATTTTTACCAGCGATAATAATTCTAATTATCCTTTATTGTTTCATAACAGGTGAATTCATGAGTAAAATACTTTTCAAGAAACAACTCTCCAAAGATGTTTATATGATGAGACTTCATGCACCGTTAATTGCCGAGGAAAGATCAGCCGGACAATTTATAATTCTTCAGCTCGATGACGATTACGGCGAGAGAATCCCATTAACAATTGCGGATGCAGATGCTAAGGAAGGCTCAATAACAATTATTTTTCAAGTCGTAGGTAAAAGCACACTTCAGCTTTCGGAAAAAAATGTTGGCGATATCATTCCGACTTTAGTTGGCCCTCTTGGCAAACCGACACATATAGAAAATTTTGGTACCGTAGTTTGTGTTGGCGGCGGAATCGGCGTTGCGCCGCTTCACCCAATTGCACAAGCATTAAAGAAAGCCGGCAATCATGTAATTACAATTATCGGTGCACGCACAAAAGATCTTATCATTCTAGAAGATGAAATGAAAAATATTGCAGATGAATTTATTCTCTGCACCGATGACGGAAGTTACGGACGTAAAGATTTAGTAACAGTACCGTTAAAAGAAATTTGTGAGCGTTCTCCAAAACCGAATATGGTAATTGCAATCGGTCCTCCGATAATGATGAAGTTCTGTTCTGAAACCACAAGACCTTATGAGGTTTTCACTCAAGTTTCGCTTAATACAATTATGGTTGACGGAACCGGAATGTGCGGAGGATGCAGAGTGAATGTCGGCAAGGAAATAAAATTTGTCTGTGTTGATGGTCCGGAATTCGACGGACACAAAGTTGATTTCGATAATATGATGGCAAGATTAAATTCTTATAAAGATTTAGAACGTGAAGCGCACAGTTGTTTTCTCGAACAAGAAATTAAAGATAAGGAGGCGCTTAGATGAGTCATCATACACATGAACAATTGGCAGAAGAAGCTAAAAAATTAATTGTTGAATACCTTGATAAAATAGATGATATGAAAGCGAAAGAGCGGACTAAAATTCCTCCGCAAGAAATGCCTGCACAGGATCCCGAAATCCGTTCTCACAATTTAGATGAAGTTGCTCTGGGTTATACAATGGAACAAGCCCGCATAGAAGCGATGCGCTGTTTGCAGTGTGTTAAAAAAAGCTGCGTTGATGATTGCCCCGTTAAAATTGATATACCCAGATTTATAAATCATATTGCACATGAAGAATATGACCAAGCTGTTGGCGTTATAAAAGAAGCATCTCTCCTTCCCGCAATCTGCGGAAGAGTTTGTCCGCAAGAAACTCAATGCCAGGCAAACTGTACGGTCGGGAAAGCATTGAAGGATGTTGATAAATCTGTTGCTATCGGAAGGCTTGAAAGATTTGTTGCCGATTGGGAACGTGCAACCGGAAAAATTGCCATCCCGGAAATAAAACCCGAAACCGGGAAAAAAGTTGCAGTTGTAGGAAGCGGTCCGGCCGGATTAGTTGTAGCCGCTGACTGCAGACGCGAAGGACATCATGTTACAATTTTCGAAGCGTTCCATAAACTCGGCGGAGTACTGCGTTACGGAATTCCGGAATTTAGATTACCAAATGATATTATAGATAAAGAGATTGATGTTTTAAAAGCAATGAATGTAGAAATCAAGACAAACTTTGTTGTAGGAAGAACCCGCAAACTTACCGACTTGATGGATAAAGACGGCTACAATGCGATCTTTGTTGGTACCGGCGCGGGCTTGCCGATGTTCATGGGAATTGAAGGCGAAAATTTGGTCGGGGTTTTTTCTGCAAATGAATATTTAACCCGTGCAAATCTTATGCGCGCTTTCGATAAAGGGCATGCGGACACGCCAATTTATCAATCTAAAAATGTTGCTGTGCTCGGCGGCGGAAATGTTGCAATGGATTCTGCACGCATGGCAAAACGTCTCGGTGCGGAAAATGTTTATGTTGTTTATAGAAGAACCGAAGTTGAAATGCCGGCACGTAAAGAAGAAGTTGCTCATGCAAAAGAAGAAGGAATTGAATTTTATTTCTTGCAAAATGCAAAAAGAATTTTGGGAAATGAAAAAGGCAGAGTGAATGGTATGGAATGTTTGCGTTATGAACTTGGTGAACCGGATTCTTCCGGAAGACGCAGACCGGTTGTAATTCCAAATAGTGAATTCATTCTAAATGTTGATACTGTAATTGTAGCGATTGGAAACGGAAGTAATCCTTTAATTAGTCAAACTACCCCTCAGCTTAATGTAAATAAGTGGGGCAACATTATAGTTGATGAAACACAGAAGACATCAGTAAATAGAATTTTTGCAGGCGGTGATATTGTATTAGGTGCAGCTACCGTAATTCTTGCAATGGGTGAAGGAAGACGCGCTGCCGCTGCAATAAATAAAATGCTTGCAGAAGAAATTGAAAAAGAAAAAGCTGCTATGAATTAAATTTTATAATGAGATCTCAATTACAAAATGTTATCAGTTAAAAATAATAGAACGCTGATGACACAGATTGAGCAGATTTCCGCTGATAAAATCTGTAAACCCGTTCTCATGCGCAAATTTTGTTACTGCTGATTTATAAGAGCGTACTATAGCTGAAAGGGAATTTTTCTTTGGCGATATTTGCGAATATTTGTTTGTAGAGACGTTGCATGCAACGTCTCTACTTTCGTTAATAATAATTATTCCGTGAATATGATTTGGCATGACAACATAATAATCAGTCCCAACATTATGATAATGTTTCGGGATTTCATCCCAACATTTTTCAGTTACTATCCCCAATTTATTCAAAATCATGTTTCCATGAACCACTTCACCGAAGAAAGGACAATGATTCTTTGTACTTATCGTTATATAATACCACCACGGATTTGAATAATCCCATTCTTTAAGTCTTACAGTTTCTTTACGGAATCTATTCTGATATAACATGATCGTAAAAAAAAATTAAACCCCGATTAATTAACCGTTTTTACCTTTGTTAACTTTTTCTTTGAACAATTCAAGTTTGTATTCTGATTTTTTGGATGCTTCGATTATTTCAAAATACTTTTTATAAGATAGATCAAATAATTTTGTGATCGTATCCGAAACATAACTTTCATCTTTCATTGTCTCTAATCCGTAAAATGTAAATATCCACTTGAGAATTTCTTCAAAATTTTCTTTGCTGTAGTACCAGACATTTTCAAATTGATTTACTCCGAGATATGTCTTAACTGCATCATCATCCGGTAATGAAAATTGTTCACTTTTTCTTTCCGGAGAAAATACATCCATCATTCCATAAAAATTATTTAAGAGTATATTCAACAAATTTATCTCATTGAACATCTCTCCATTACCTTTCCCAAGCTTTTGTAGAATTTTCTTTACGGGTGTATCAAAAAGCATTTCAATTATATAGTTCTGTTGATTTACTTTCCCTTCCTTTGGAAATACTTCTTTCATGCTCGAAATAATCAGCCATAGCATAAAGATGATCGAGTTATCATGATAATTTGTATCGCGTGAAATCTGAATTGCATGATGAACAATTTGGGAAGATGAGCTTTTGCCCAGCTCATATTGATCATCAATCAAAAAATTCAATTTGCGGACAGCCACTACCGAATCTTCAAACTTTTCAATTATCGGTTTAAGATCGGAATTTAATCCAAAATGATTTTTAATTGTATTTAATAAATTAAAATATCTTTCATCTATAAAACTTATTCTATCTTTTTCCGTTTCGTTAGTTTCTTCAAGGATGCAAGTTTTAATAAATCCGTTCAGCGATTCATCATCAAACATTTTTTCAAACGCATAGTGGATATCTTCGACTTTCATTTCATCATATGCACGCTGCATATTCGGCACACCGTTGCGGCCAAGTTTCCAAGTTAGTTTAGCCCAATTACCATCTGCATCATAAACTTCCCGCCAATTCAAATAGACTAAATATTTGAACGCTCCGAGCTCTGCATGGAATCCGTTTAGAGCAATATCAACCCCGGTCTTAATAAATTCTATATTTGAAATGTGATCTCTGAAAATGTAAAAATGTTTTTCCGATGGCTTAATCCACAGTGCTTCCGCAATCGTTCGAGTTTCAAGTCCTTTGCTTCCGTAATTGTTCATCAATTTAGGCGAGGAACGGAAAATTGTACCGGATGCATTTTCAAATTTATTGTTGTAGAATATCAGCGCTCTTTCTCCGTGATTTGTATTCGTATAAGCAAAAACATTTTCATTTATTCCGCCGAAGCCATCAATAAAATCGAAGAGCCAAAAATTAGAAACTTGACTGAACAAATATCGCTTTTGCATCAACGGAAATATTTCATATTGATGACGATCAATCAGCCAATGATTTGGTGTTTCATTGTAATATGCGCGCTGATATTCCATTCCATACTTTTCCGTATAACCTTCAATCTGTCCGTGTGCAAACATCGGTAAACCGGGTAACGTTATCATCATCATACAAACGCCGAAATATTTATCATCCGTTCCAAATTGTTTGATGGCTGTTTCCTCATCGGGATTACTCATAAAGTTTACGTAGCGTTTTAAAATTTCCGGTTCAAATTCAAGTGTGTTTGAAATTAGATCGCGGTACTTTGAATTTTCTTCTTTCATCATCATATGCATAAAAGCGCTGTTGTAAACTCTGTGCATTCCAAGTGTGCGGACAAAATATCCCTCCATCAACCAAAAGGCTTCTGCGAGCAAAAGTGTATCGGGCATTTCATTATTTATTCGATCAACAACTTCCCGCCAAAATTCAACCGGAAAAACTTTATCAAATTCTTCTCTTGTCATCGCATGATCAGCACGTGAAGGAATATCGCCTCCTCGTCCCGGTTCCGGATACCACAAACGTGAGAAATGTTTTTTCGCGAGAGTCATTGCCGCATCGAACCTTATAATTGAGAACTTCCGTGCGACTTCAAATATTTTTTGTATTACTGCTTCACGAACTTCTTGACGAATCATATTGAGTTGGGCAGTATCATTCCACGGCATATTAGTTCCGTCGTTGCCGTGATAAATGTATCGTACTTCCCCGCTGTTATTATCAATGCGCTGAAATACAACCGCTGCATCACTCCTTCTCCAATATCCGTCTTCAATTCTGATCTGAACCGAGTGATCATCAGAAAGATCATGCCCGGTAAAACTATAATTTGGAAACGGCGGATGATTTGACTGAATAAAATATTCAGGATGTTCAATTACCCATTTAGAAAAGATTCCCGTATGATTTGGTACCATATCGCTTGCAAGACGGATTCCTCTTGCACGTGCGCGTTCGTTTAAATTGTTGTAGGCAAATTCACCGCCAAGATCGTTTGCTATTTGATAATCGTACAAAGAATAAGCGGATGAAACAGCATCAATGTTTCCCATAATATGTTTTATTTTTTTTGATGCACTGCTTCGCTCCCAAATTCCGATAAGCCAAAGTCCGTTAAAATTCCAACTTGCCAGCTGATCAAGTTCTTCATCGGGAATTTGATCTAAAGTTTTTATATGTCTCTGATATTTTTTTGAAAGTTGATCTAACCAAACGTAGGTGTTTTTTGCTATCATCACTACGCGCGGCATCCAGTTGGAATCGGGAGTGAATCTTTCAAACTCTTCATAATCTTTGTAACTATCGGCGGCATATTTGTAACCGGATTTGCCGAGAGAAATAGAATCATCATACATTCCTCCTTTATATTGAGGAACAACCGTCGGCGCTCCACCAGGACCACCAAATTCCAATTTGTAATCTTCTTTAATAAGATCTTTTCCGGTAAGAATTCTTTTAAGAAATTTTTCATCAAGCAGCACTCCGTACTTCTCACGTATGAAATCGAGCTGTGCTTCGATGTTATCCGGATTATTTATTATCGGGGTCTTCAGAAAAGTAAAGACATCTTTATTATCCGGACCGAACTTCTTCTCTTTCTGAAAAAACAGATCAAGTTCATCAATTGTTTTTTTATAGAGTTCTTTTTCAGAAAAATATTTTTCATCAAAGAGTTCTAATAATTTTTTGTTGGCAGGATTAAAATTCGCGAAGTAAAGCAAGATCAATTCTTCAAGAGTAACTTCTGCATTGGAGCGGTCGCCGGAAAACGAATTCAAATAATCGAAAGCACTGGAATTGCCTTTATAAACTTCCATGGGCGGGAATACTGAAACAAAATCGAAAAGAACTTTGCGGACTTTCTCTTCCCCGATTTTGCCGTTAAGATAATCGAGAGCTTTCTTAAACACGCCGGGATTAATTTGTATTTCGTACAAACGGAAAAGGTAATGATAAATTTCATCCATCAGACCGGCGGCATTAACATGCCCGGCTGCAACGTGATTTTTTATTTCTCTCTGAGCATTTAATTTCTGCACGAATAATCTAACTGAATGGAAATCAGCAAGAATTACATTACCATTAATTTGAAATAATGATTCACCAAAATTGTATTTATTCCGTACTTCTTTCGAAATGTGGAATTCAAATTTAGGGAACAACTTGTTGATAAATAATTTTTCGTTACCGAGAATGATTTTTGTTTGGATCATTTTAGATCAGAATATTTTCATTTTCATTCATAATATAACTAAATGATTATTAGCATTAAACCATATGATTTATAACATTTCAGATAAAGAGTGCACAGATATTGTCTAATTGACTAAAAGCCATCTTTGATTCTAACTCACTATTAAACTATTTTTAGTCACAAAAATTAAAAGTAAGCGATGTCAGTAACACCGTTAATGGCGCAGTATTCTAAGATCAAGGAAAACTATCCCGATACAATTTTACTTTTTAGGATGGGAGATTTCTTTGAAACATTTGAGGAGGATGCAAAAACCGCTTCCAAAGTGCTGGGGATAACCTTAACCAAACGTGCAAACGGTGCCGCAGGTGAAGTTCCGCTTGCCGGATTTCCGCATCATGCAATTGATACTTACTTACCGAAACTTGTCCGCGCCGGCTACCGAGTTGCGGTTTGCGAGCAGATGGAAAATCCGAAGTTTGCCAAAGGAATTGTTAAGCGCGATGTAATTGAAGTTGTTACACCCGGCGTTGCAATTTCAGATAAACTTCTCGATCACAAAAAAAATAATTATCTCCTTTCCGTTTACATTGAAGATGAGACAGCAGGAATTTCATTCTGCGATATTTCCACGGGTGAATTTTCTACTTATGAATTGAACAAATCCGAAATTGCACAGCAGCTGGGTTCTATTAATCCGGCGGAAATATTAATTCCCAAAAAAATAAAGAACGAACTTGAGCCGCTGATTCATAAAGCCGTTCCTTCCGCACGTATTACAAAAATTGATGATTGGATTTTCAATTACGATTATTGTTCGGAACTTTTGATGAATCACTTCAACACCAAAACACTTAAAGGATTTGGAATTGAAAATTTACGATTGGCAATAAGCGCAGCAGGCGCTGTGCTTAATTATCTGCGCGAAACGCAAAAAGCAAATCTTACGCACATAAATAAAATTTCACGGCACAATCCTTCCGATTACATGATCTTAGATTATTCGACAAAAAGAAATTTAGAGATCATGTTTACAATGCAAGATGGCGAGCGTGAAGGATCTCTCATTTCGATTCTTGATAAGACTTCAACTTCAATGGGCGGAAGAATGTTGAAGAAATGGATTTCTGCCCCGCTGAAAAAATTAGAACAGATCATCAAACGGCAGGAATCAATCGAAGCATTGTTGACAAATAAAACTCTCAGAAAAAATTTACAAAATGAATTGAAAGAGATCGGCGATCTCGAACGTTTGGTTTCAAAAATCTGCACAGGAAGAGTTAATCCCCGTGAGTTGCTGAATCTGAAAACATCACTCAAAAAAATTCCGCTTATCAAACAACTGTTAGACCAAACTTCCGTAGAAACACTCACGGCAATAAATCAACGCCTAAACACTCTTGATAAACTTGTAGAAAAAATAGAAAGAGCAATCAGCGATGATCCGCCGCTTGCAATTTCAGACGGCGGTGTTATCCGCAGCAATTACAGTCCGGAACTTGATGAGCTTAGAGGACTTTCTATTAATGCAAAAGATTGGATTGCAAATCTGCAAAAGACAGAACGTGAACGGACAAAAATTTCTTCTCTTAAGGTAAGCTATAATAAAGTTTTCGGTTATTATATTGATATCAGCCATGCTAACAAAGATAAAGTTCCGGATAATTATATACGCAAACAAACGCTTGTTAACAGCGAGCGGTTCATTACACCCGAATTAAAAGAATACGAAGATAAAATTCTAAATGCGGAAGAGAACATTGCAAATCTTGAATATCAGCTTTTCGATCAAGTAAGATTAGAAGCAGCGTCCGAAACAGAAGCAATTCAAGAAAATGCTAAGTTGATTGCAATGTTGGATTGCTATCAATCATTTGCCGAGTGTGCCGACGATTATAAATATGTTCGTCCCCAGCTTGATGAAGGTGATTCACTCGAAATAATTGACGGACGCCATCCCGTTGTGGAAAGAATTTTAACGCCGGGAGAAAAATTTACGCCGAACAGTTCTAAACTTTCTTCCTCGGATGAACAGATAATTATTTTAACCGGACCGAACATGGCGGGTAAATCAGTTTATCTCCGTCAGGTTGGATTGATAGTCTTGATGGCGCAGATCGGTTCTTTCGTTCCGGCCGCATCGGCTAAGATCGGTTTGGTTGATCGAATATACACTCGCGTTGGTGCCAGCGATAATATCTCCGCGGGCGAATCAACTTTTCTTGTTGAGATGCAGGAAGCGGCAAATATTTTGAACAATGCAACGAGCAAAAGTTTAATTCTTTTAGATGAGATCGGCCGCGGGACGAGTACGTTTGATGGAATATCAATTGCATGGGCAATTACGGAATACTTGCACGAGAATCCGAATCTTACTGCAAAAACTTTATTTGCCACTCACTATCACGAGTTGAATGAAATGGCAACTTTATTCCCGCGCATCAAAAATTTTAAGGTTGAAGTCCGTGAGTACGGCGATAAAGTAATTTTCTTACACAAAGTTTCTTCCGGCGGTGCAGATCATAGTTACGGAATTCAAGTCGGACAAATGGCTGGTTTGCCATTATTTGTTACTAACCGTGCAAAAGAAATTCTTGCTAATTTAGAGAGCAAGGAATTAACTCCTTATGAAATGAAGAAAGCCAAACTTGCTAAGCTTAAAGGAGCCGATGATTTTCAGATTAGTCTGTTTGAAATGAAAGACGAGGAATTAAGAAAACATATTTCGGATATTTCGATTAACAGTTTAACTCCGCTTGAAGCATTGAATAAGTTGAGTGAATTAAAGAAGAAGATTGATGA
>VEPI01000118.1:16509-19536 GCA_012026935.1 Melioribacter sp.
ATTAATTACGGAGCTTAAATTGGTAGTTATATTAGAAAAAAACGCGACAAAAGAACAAATAGAAAACGTGATCAAGCATCTTGAGGGATTTGGATTTCAGATTCACAAATCTACCGGGACTGAACGATCAATCATTGGAGCTATTGGCGTAAAACCTAACTTCGATACACGCAACATTAGTATACTAGACGGAGTTGATGAAGTTTACCGTGTTACAACTCCATATAAACTTTCAAGCAGAAGTTTTCATGAATCTAACACAGTTATTAAGATAAAAGATGTTGAGCTTGGCGGAAATCAAATTGTTATGATTGCAGGTCCATGTTCCATTGAAAATGAAAATCAAATTTTCCGTTTAGCAAAAGTAGTTGCAAAATCCGGAGCTAGAATTTTAAGAGGCGGTGCTTTTAAACCCCGCACTTCCCCTTATTCATTTCAAGGGCTCGGAGAAGAAGGATTAAAATTAATCCGTGCGGCAGCCGATGAATATAATTTATTGGTAGTAACGGAAGTGATGCAGATGGACCAAATCGAACTGATTGATAAATATACAGACATCTTTCAACTCGGTGCCCGCAACATGCAGAACTTCTCTCTTCTTAAAGAATTGGGCAAAACAACAAAACCTGTAATGGTAAAACGCGGTATTGCCGCAACAATAGAAGAGTGGCTGATGTCAGCAGAATATTTATTGAGCGGCGGTAATAAAAATATTTTCTTGTGCGAACGCGGAATTAGAACGTTTGAAAATTATACCCGCAATACATTCGATCTTTCTGCAATTCCGGTCGTTCATAAAAAAAGTCATTTACCAATTATTGCCGATCCATCTCATGCAACCGGATTACGAGATCAAGTTCCGCCAATGGCCCGCGCTGCTGTTGCTGCCGGTGCCGATGGAATTATGATTGAGATTCACGACGATCCAGAAAACGCTTTATCAGACGGTCCCCAAGCACTTCTCCCAAACACCTATTTAAAATTAATGGAAGAACTTAGATTAATTGCTCAAGCAATCGGAAGGAAACTGTAATTGGAAATTCGGAAAATTTCAATAATCGGATTAGGCTTGATAGGCGGTTCTATTGCAAAAGCGATTAAAAATTTTTCTACGCCTCATTACATCAGCGGATTTGATAAACCGGACATTCTTGATAAAGCTATTAATCAAAAAATAATTGATAAAAAACTTTTATCATTTGAAGAAAGCCTTGATGCAGATTTAATTTTTATTTGCCTTCCAGTAGATGCAACAATAAATGTTTTTAAGAATCTCTCGGATAAAATTAATTCAAATCAGATTATAACAGATGTATGCGGAGTGAAATCAGTCTTCCAGGAAATTTGGGATAAGAAAGAACGGAAAGGATTTTACATCGGCGGACATCCAATGACCGGAAAAGAAAAAGGCGGATTTGAAAATTCCGATCCCCTCCTTTTTGAAAATTGTGTTTACATTCTAAACGAATCTGCAAAAGATTTTCCCGTGATTGATTCATTCACAGAAATTATTCATCAACTTGGTGCAAAGATTACTTTTCTAAATCCCAAAGTGCATGATATAATAGTTGCATCTGTAAGCCACCTTCCGCAATTGCTTTCCGTTTCGCTTATCAATTCAGCGGGATTAAAAGGAAGCAATTTAAATTTTTTCGATTATGCCGCCGGCGGATTTAGAGATATGACCCGGATTGCATCAAGTGAATTCAATATTTGGGAACCTGTTCTCCGCGAAAACCGGAAAAATATTATTCAAGCGATTGATAATCTTATTTCTGATTTGGACCAGATGAAGAAATCAATCTCTAATGAAGATTATAAAAAACTGGCCGATAAATTTGAAAGCGCAAGAGTTAAACGCGATGAAATTCCTAAATCGAATAAAGGATTTATAAACCAGATTTATGATGTATTTGTTTTTGTTAAAGATGAACCGGGAGTGATAAGCAAAATCTCAACAGCGCTTTTCCAGAGCAATATAAACATCAAAGACATCGAGCTTTTGAAAATCCGTGAAGGATCAGGCGGAACATTTAGAATTGCTTTTGAAAGCGAACTTGATGCTGAGAAAGCGAAAAAAGTAATTGAAGAGACTGGATTTTATACGAAATAATAAAAATGGTGTGTAATACTGCATGAGCAAATTAATATATTTCGTCGTGTGTACCTATTGTTATCAATAGAATAATCTGCACATTATCCTCTTCTTCTATAGTAAAAATAATTCTACAATCATACCCGCATGAACAAGCATAACAACCTAACAGTTCACCTGAAAGTTTATGTGTTTTCAACTTAACATCATAGATGTCTTTTTCTAAAAGTTTTATAGAAGAATCAATTTGTTCTTGCAAAAGAGGAATTTTTCTGACAATCTTTTTGTATGCTTTCTTAAAATGAGGTGACAGAACTAATTTGTTCAATTGTCTTCCGGAGCGGAAAGTGAGTTATGAAGTTCATCAATAATTTGTTTTGAATCTGAAGGTGCCAGTTTACCCGCAGCATAAAGGGTTCTAGATTCTTTTACTTCAGTTGCAATCTCTTTTCTTCTCTCTTCTATGGCTTGTTTCTTAAGTATTTCGATCAGCATTTCTTTATCGGAAAGGGATAACTGTCTGGCACTATCTAATGCCTGATCTAAGTTTATCATTTTTATTCCCTTCTTTTTACTTGCAGTAAATATAGCTTTTTATAGCAGAAAATGTTAGAATAAATAATTTGAAACTCTGAAGATTTGTAAAGGTTCAGGCGGGACATTTAGAATTGCTTTTGAAAGTGAACTTGATGCTGAGAGAGCACAAAAAATCATTGAGCGAATTGGATTCTTAACGAAGAATTAGATATGACGAAAGCAATTTCCTCCTAAGTTTCATAGAAAGAAATATTATTATTTCATCAGTACCATTTTTTTTGTCTCGGAAAAATCCCCGGCTTGTAATCTATAAAAATAAACACCGCTGGGTAATTGAGAATTGCGAATTGAAAATTGCGAATTGTAAAATCCTGGTGTTTGAACTTTATTAACAA
>VEPI01000161.1 GCA_012026935.1 Melioribacter sp.
GCTGTAAACGAAAGTGTTGCTGTTTTGGAATAATCAGCGCCGATTTTTTTGCCTAAATAAAACGAAACAAAAAACATTATTACAAAATAAATTACAAGCGGGATTGCAATTCGTACCACATCAAGAGGAATTTTCACAATGTACTCGCCTTTGAGTGAGAACATTACGATGATTGTAAAGAGCAGCGCTATCAAAGTTATCGGTGAGATTTTGGGAATGAATTTCGTTTGATACCATTCTTTGTTTTTTATTTTGATTAATGTGAAGCGCGTAATTATTCCGGCTATGAAAGGAATACCGAGATAAATGAAAACACTTTCTGCAATTTGTCCAATAGTTATGTTTACGGCGAAAGTTTCTAATCCAAGCAATGATGGAAATATTGTTAAGAATACATAAGCATAAATCGAAAAGAAGAGAACTTGAAAAATAGAATTGAACGCAACAAGTCCTGCAGCGTATTCCGTATCGCCTTTGGCAAGTTCGTTCCAGACAATTACCATTGCAATACAACGTGCAAGACCGATTAAAATTAATCCGGCCATGTATTCCGGATAGTCTTGGAGAAAAAGAATTGCGAGGAAGAACATCAGTACGGGGCCGATGACCCAATTCTGCACAAGCGAAAGTAAAAGAATTTTTACATTACGGAATACATCACCGAGTTCTTCATATTTAACTTTTGCAAGCGGAGGATACATCATTAATATCAATCCGATAGCAATTGGAATGTTTGTAGTACCGGATAGAAATGAATTCCAGAAATTTACTATTCCCGGGGAAACATAACCCGAAAAAACACCGACAAACATTGCTAGAAAGATCCACAGTGTTAAATAACGATCCAGAAATGAAAGTTTTTTTGTAAGAGTTGTCATTTCAATTCTCTAATAATTTTTTTGTGGAATGCTGTAAACTCTTCAACTATCTCATCGCGAACGCGGCGGTAAACCGGAAAAACTTCCTCATCGGTTCCTATTGCATCTGCCGGATCATCAAAACCAATGTGAAGTTTGTGTTTTACCTTTCCCGTAAATACCGGACAAGTTTCTTTTGCGTTGTCACAAACAGTTATCACATAATCAAAAGACTGATGAATAAATTGATCAACATTTTTAGAACGTCCTTTGCTGATATCAATTCCGATTTCCTTCATTACTTTGATTGCGTTCGGATTTACCTGTTGAGCAGGGTTCGTCCCGGCAGAAAATACTTCCAGTGAAGAATCAAGTGATTTTAAAAACCCTTCCGCCATTTGGCTTCGGCATGAGTTGCCTGTGCATAAAATTAAAATTTTTCTATTCATTTTCATTCTTAAATAGAACAATGATTTATTAAGATGTTTTAAGATTTGTTATGATCTATCTTAGATAGTATTCAATCGTTAAAATCAGCGTTCATTTTTTAATTTTTATTTGCCGTTACAGTTATGCTAAAGATGCCAACCTTGCTTTCCCTGTACTGCTTAAGTGCCGCTTCGGTTAAGTAATCTTTAAGAATTTCATCCGGTAAATCAATTACTTTGGTTTTTTTAACTTCAACATTTTTGAAACCGGATTCCGCAATGATTTTCAAATACTCATCATATTGAACCGCACCTGCAACACAACCTGCGTACATCATTGCAGATTTTTTCAAGTTGGCCGGTAATTCTCCTTTTATTACAATATCGGAAACGCAAAAATGTCCGTTGCTTTTTAGTATTCTATAAATTTCAGCAAAAGCTCTTTGTTTACTCGGAACAAGGTTCAAGACACAATTGCTTACGACTACATCTGCAATTGAATTATCAAGCGGCATCTCTTCTATTTCTCCCAGGTGGAACTCAACATTTTTATAACCTAGCTTTTGATTATTACGGTTTGCTTTATCAATCATTTCTTGGGTCATATCAATCCCTATTACTTTGCCTTCATCGCCAACTATTGCGCGTGCAACAAAGACATCATTACCGGCACCGCTGCCAAGATCAACTACAACATCACCCTTTTTTATTCCGGCAAATTCGGTTGGTAATCCGCATCCCAGACCAAGATCTGCATCGGCAACGTACCCGTCAAGATGATCATATTCATCCTGCATGACTGTGTAGCCAACAATTTTATTATCTGTTGTTCCGCAGCAGGAAGTCGGTCCGCAACATGATGTGGATTGTTTTGCAATTTGTCCGTACTTCTCTTTTACCATTTCCTTTATTTCTTTTTCGTTCTGCATGATTTTGCTCCTTTGCATGTATAATGATTAAAAATAATTTCAAACTCTTTTTTTGCTTTATTCAGACTTTCGGGGCTTACACAGTAACATACTTTCGGTCCGTCTATATCGCCTTTAATTAACCCAACACGTTTTAATTCTTTTAAATGCTGTGAAACCGTTGATTGTGCGAGCGGCAGTAATTCAACGATATCTCCGCACATACAAACATTCATCTCGGTTAGGATTTTAAGTATTTGGATTCTTGCAGGATGAGATAGCGCTTTTGCAATATCCGCAAGGTAGATTGCTTCTTTTTCAAATTCATTTGTTTTGGCAATTGCCATTATGATTCCTTTATCGTTCATCGTAAATATACGATAGATAAAATGTAAAGATCAATAGAAAAGTTTCAAAAATGTTTTGATAAATAAAAAAGCCCTCTAATTGAGGGCTTAATTAACTACTGAATTGTATTTTGCTATCGGCTTCTCTGGCGCGGTTGTTCTTCCTCGGGCTTTTTATCAACTACCAATTTATGATCAAGGTTCGCAACCTTCAGCGCTATGTTTGAAGACAGTAATGCTGTTTTCAATATTTTTTCAAAATTTATTTTATCAACGTCATCTGTCGGCCTGTGATAATCGGCTCTCATATCATCAAAGAAAAATACTACCGGAATTCCTTTCCTTGCAAAATTGTAATGATCGCTTCGTGAGTAAAAACGGTTCGGGTCGTTGGGATCATCATATTTGTAATTCAAATTATACTTAACCGTTTCGGAATTTACTTCTTTAACAAGATTTCCAAATTCCGTGCTTAATTTATTCGAACCAATGCAGTGTAGAGAATCAATATTTTCCCGTCCAACCATATCCATATTTATATCAACAACTACGTCTTTCATAAAATTTCCGTTATCAGTCGCATATCTAGAACCAAGCAGTCCTTTCTCTTCGCCGGTATTAAAAACAGCAAGGATTGATCTTTTGTTTTTTCTTTCAACTGAAAGCATACGCATTGATTCCAAAACCGCTACAGTGCCGGAACCATCATCATCCGCACCATTGCTTACAATACCGCCTCTTGTACCTAAATGATCGTAGTGCGCACTGATAACAACAAATTCATTTTTAAGCACCGGGTCGGTGCCTTCAATCAAACCAATAACATTTCTTGCACTCACTACTTTCGAAAATGGTTTTACATCATATTTAAGTTTCTTTTTTATTTCGAAGGATTGTATCGGTTCTTTCGCTTTCAACATCTCAGTTAATTTCTCATATGAATATTTTTCACCGGCTAATATTTTTTCAACAAACTTTTCTCCAACAGTAAAAGCCGGAATGTTTTTAATTACTTCCTGTGGTTCTTTTAAAATAATAGAAATAGATGGTTGGGTACCAAATTCCTTAATACGACCCCAAAATGATTTCAAACGCTCATCAACAATTATTAAAATTCCAACTGCACCTTTTTCCCTAGCAAGTTTTACTTTTGCATCGGTGTTAAACAAGTTCATCTGCATTACACTTGGTGAAGCGGCCTTTTCTCTTGGTGGTTCTCCGCTTAATATCAAAACGGTTTTACCTTTTACATCAATATTTGCATAGTCATCATAATTATATTCCTTCTGAGTTAAACCATACCCGGCAAATACAATTCCGGTTGATTGTTTTGAGAAAGATGAATCTGCCAATCCTCTTGATAATTTTATAAAATCATCACCCAAGAAGAAATCGGAAATAGAATCTAAATTATTAAGTAAGGCAATTTTAGAATCCATTTCATACCCGGAAGAAAGAAGATCAAAATTTTGGAAATATGTTCCGTTATCACCGTACGGTTTCACTCCGTATTTTTCCAGCTCAGAGGCAATAAACAAAGAAGCCAATTTTTCTCCGTGTGTAGTTGCTTCTCTTCCTTCAAATTCATCCGAAGCTAGTACCTCTAGATTTGCCTTTATGTTTGTAATTCCTGTTTTATCCTTTAATTGTGCTTGAACAGTTAGCGACGTGAAAAGGAATAAAAAAATGGCTGCAAAGATCCTGTTATTCATTTTCATAATTGTTAATCCATTTGGTTAATAGATATTATGACTAATTAACTTTTGTTGATAAATTGTGGCTGAAGTTAATTAATTAATTTTTCTAATACATACCTTTAACAATATTTAACGTTTCTAATTTGTAATTGAAATTATTATGTTATAGTTGGAGACTAGGTCTTACAGACCAGGGCAGCGGACTTAGATGGACGTTGCCGTCTCCGTTTATAAAAGTATCTTGACAAATTTCTTCGTAAATTTTTTTCAAATGAAAGGCAATTTTGAATTTCTCACGTCTAATTACACACTAAAGTTTTTCAATTAAAAATAGAGGGCTTATGAAAAAAGTCTTAGCATTATTTTGCTTTACTTTATTCGCACTAACATCTCTTACTCTTTTTGCTCAAGTAGATGCACGCATGATGCAGAATCCCGATGTATCAAAAACACATATTGTGTTTACTTACGGCGGTGATCTTTGGATCGTTCCGAAAGAAGGCGGAACAGCATTAAAACTTAGCTCGCCTGCCGGACAGGAATTGTTTGCAAAATTTTCTCCTGACGGATCTCAAATAGCATATAACGGAATTTACAACGGCAACTTTGATGTTTATGTAATTCCGTCTCTGGGTGGTGTACCAACGCGTGTTACTCACCATGGAATGGCAGACAGAATAATTGATTGGTACCCTGACGGGAAAAATTTGTTGTACATATCTTCAATGAACAGCGGTAAACAAAGATTCAGCCAATTCTATAAAGTAAACATGATGGGCGGGCTTCCGGAAAAATTACAAATACCTTATGGTGAAATGGCGTCAATCTCTCCCGATGGAAAGAAAATTGCATACACACCGTTAACACAAGCTTTCAGAACCTGGAAGCGTTACCGCGGCGGCTGGAATGCAGACATTTGGATTTTTGATCTCGAAAAAAATACTGCGGAAAATATTTCCAATAGCACCACAAACGATGAATTTCCAATGTGGTCCGGAAATAAAATATATTACCTATCGGATCGCGGTAAAGATTTACGCGCAAATATATGGTCATATGATCTGAACACAAAAGAAAATAAACAAATAACAAAGTTCACAGATTTTGATATTCATTTTCCATCTCTTGGACCATCTGATATTGTTTTTGAAAACGGAGGTAAAATTTATTTACTGAGTCTTGCTGATGAAAAATACAAGGAAGTAAATATCAAATTGGTTACGGATGAATTAACACTGATGCCGAAAATTGAAAAGGTGGCTAATCTGTTACAGGGCGGCTGGCTTTCTCCGGATGGTAAACGCGCTGTTGTTGAAGCGCGCGGAGAATTATTTTCGGTTCCTGCTGTCAACGGACCAATTTATAATCTTACAAAAAGTTCGGGTGTTGCGGAAAGATATCCCGCATGGTCTCCAGATGGAAAATATATTGCTTATTGGAGCGATAAGTCGGGCGAATACGAATTAACTGTTCGGAATATGGAAAAATCCGGTGAGGAAAAACGACTTACTTCATACGGTGCCGGATATAGGTATCAATTGTTCTGGTCACCAAATAGCAAGATGATTGCATTCATAGACAAAGCAATGGAAATAAAAATTTATGATATGGAAAAAGATAAGACCTATAATGTTGATAAGGCACTTTACTTTTACCAAGGTAATTTGCAAGGATTTACAGTAAGCTGGTCTTCCGATAGCAAATGGCTTGCTTACTCACGCGATCTTGAAACACAAAAAGGCGCTATCTTTTTATATAATGTAGCAGATGATAAAACTCATCAAGTAACTTCCGGTTATTATGGTGATGCAAATCCGGTATTCGATCCTGACGGAAAATATCTTTACTTCTCAACGAATAGAACCGTCAATCCTGTTTACAGTGATATTGATAACACATTTATATATCCGAATTCTACAAACATTGCTGCTGTTACATTGAATAATGAAGTTCTCTCTCCTCTCGCGCCCAAGAATGATACAACTTCGGTAAAGAAGGATGAACCCAAGAAAGACGAGAAAAAAGATGATAAGAAAAATGATAAAGACACAAAGAAAGATGAGGCAAAGGATAAACCGAAAGATGTAAAGGTCACTTTGGAAAATTTTGAAAACCGTTTAGTTGTTCTACCTGCAGCTCCGGGTAATTATGGAAATATTGCCGCCGTATCAGGTAAAGTAATTTACCTTAGAGTTCCAAATACAGGTGCGGCTAACAAGAACAAACCGGTTGTTTATTTCGATCTTGAAGCGCGCGAAGAAAAAACAATTATTGACGATGCTGATAATTTCCAGGTTAGTGCCGATGGGAAAAAAATCCTTTTAGCAAAAGGAAATAATTTTTCAGTTGTAGATATCGCACCATCTCAGAAGATGGAAAAAATGATGCCGACTGCTCAGCTTGAAATGACAATCAATCCAAAAGAAGAATGGAAACAAATCTTTAATGATGTTTGGAGATTTGAACGCGATTTCTTCTACGATCCGAATATGCATGGTGTTGATTGGAAAGAAATGAGAGAACGATACGGAAAGTTAATTGATAACTGCATAACACGGTGGGATGTAAATTTTGTCCTGGGTGAATTGATTGCTGAATTAAATGCATCTCACACTTACCGAGGCGGCGGCGATACGGATGAAGCGGCTACAAAGAATGTCGGTTATCTTGGAATTAATTGGGAAATTTCCAACGGAGCTTTTAGAATTAAAAAAATAATTAACGGCGCTCCGTGGGATTCCGAAGTGCGTTCACCTCTTATGATGCCGGGATTAAAAGTAAAAGAAGGCGATTACATTCTTGCGGTCAACGGCGAAGCACTTGATGTTTCCAAAGATCCATGGACATCCTTTGAAGGATTGGCAAATAAAACTGTTGAACTTACAATTAACAACAAACCAACTTTCGATGGCGCACAGAAAATAACTGTAAGCACAATTGATGATGAAACACGTTTAAGAAATTTAGAATGGATTGAATCGAACAGAAAACGCGTTGATGAAGCAACAAACGGAAAGATCGGTTATATCTACGTTCCAAGCACCGGTGTTGACGGACAAAATGAATTAGTCCGGCAGTTTGCAGCTCAGTATAAAAAAGACGGTTTGATAATTGATGAACGATTCAACAATGGCGGACAAATTCCCGACCGTTTTATAGAACTGCTTGATAGAAAACCGTTAGCTTTTTGGGCAGTACGCGATGGAATGACATGGCAATGGCCTCCGTTTGCAAACTTCGGTCCAAAGGTTATGTTGATAAACGGATGGAGCGGATCAGGCGGTGATGCATTCCCGGATTATTTCAGAAAAGCAAAATTAGGTCCGCTTGTTGGAATGAGAACCTGGGGTGGATTAATCGGCATAAGCGGTGCACCGGGTTTAATTGATGGCGGTTCAGTTACTGTTCCTACTTTTAGAATGTTTGATCCTGATGGAAAATGGTTTAAGGAAGGACACGGAGTAGATCCTGATATTGAAGTAATAGACGATCCGGCTCAGCTTGCAAAAGGTGTGGATCCTCAACTTGAAAGAGGAATTCAAGAAGTGATGAAACTATTAGAGAAGAATCCGCCTGTTAATCCTAAACATCCGGCTTATGAGAAACGATAATTTATGATGAAAAGACGCCCTTCGGGGCGTCTTTTTCTTGAGCAAATCAAAAAGTTAAAAATTGTTAGCGTACGAATTATTAATAGAATTAGACATTTATTTTTTTTAGGTTTGGCTACAATTCAAAAAAGAAGAAACTCTTTATTGATGAGCTACAACATAAATCCCCATCCTTTATTTTCTCATACTGAATTATTGACACTTATTAATTTTCACAATAAAAACACGGAGTTGTTATGAAATTAGTTCGTCTCTTTTTAATTTTTTTAATAGCGCTATCATTTGTCATAGCGCAGGAAAAAGATGATACAAAAGATGTAAAGAAAGAAAAGGATAAACTTACCAGCGGTACATTCAGCGGATTAAAATTCCGCAGTATTGGTCCAGCTTTTACATCAGGACGAATTGCAGACTTTGCAGTGAATCCCGACAATCACAGTGAATATTACGTAGCAACTGCAAGCGGCGGTTTGTGGAAAACATTAAACAATGGCACCACTTGGCAAGCTCTGGCAGATACAGTTCAAGCTTACTCAATGGGTTGTGTAGTAATTGATCCAACAAATTCAAATGTTGTTTGGCTCGGAACAGGTGAAAATAATCATCAGCGTGCTCTTGGTTATGGAACTGGTGTATACAAATCTATTGACGGCGGACAAAACTGGAAATTTATGGGATTGAAAGATTCACGTCAGACCGGTGGAATTGTTGTTGATCCAAAGAATCCAAATACTGTTTATGTTGCTGCGGAAGGATCTGTATGGGGACCCGGCGGTGACCGCGGACTTTATAAAACAACAGATGGCGGGAAAACCTGGAACAAAGTTTTAAACATTAGCGAAAACACTGGTGTAAATAATATTGTGATGGATCCGAGAGATTCAAATGTTTTGTATGCAACATCAGAACAAAGACGAAGACATATATTTACAAAAATCGGCGGCGGTCCGGAATCTGCCGTTTATAAATCCAATGATGCTGGTGCTACATGGGATAAATTAACCAACGGTATTCCTTCGGTTGATAAAGGCGGAATGGGAATTGCAATTTCTCCTGTTAATCCCGATGTAGTTTATTTAATAGTTGAAGCGGCTGAAGGTAAAGGGGGATTTTTCAGATCTACTAACCGCGGCGCTTCATGGGAAAAGATGAGTGACCACACTTCTCAAGGGCAATACTACAATGAAATCTATTGCGACCCTAAAGACGTAGATAAAGTTTTTTCAACGGAAACCGTAACACAATACACAGAAGATGCCGGAAAAACTTGGAAACCATTCGGCAACAGCGATAGGCATGTGGATGACCATGCATTGTGGATTGATCCGACAGATACAAAACATATAATGATCGGAGGTGACGGCGGAGTATATGAAACATTCGATATGGGTAAAACTTTTCTATTCAAATCTAATTTACCTGTCACACAATTTTATAGAGTCAATACAGATAATGATCTTCCTTTCTATAATATCTATGCAGGCACACAAGATAACAATAGTTTCGGCGGACCATCCCGTTCCATAAGAGGAAGTGGAGTTATTAGCGATGATTGGGTTGTAACAAATGGTGGTGACGGATTCTGGACAGCAATTGATCCAACAAACCCTGATATAATTTATGCAGAGTCTCAATACGGCGGAATGGTTCGTTTCGATCGTAAGAGCGGCGAAGCTATTGATATTCGTCCTGAGCCCGTGAAGGGAGAAAAAACTTTTAAGTGGTATTGGGATACCCCGTTAATTTTAAGTCCGCATTCATCAACACGATTATATACCGCTGCTGAAAGAGTTTTTAGAAGCGACGACCGCGGAGACTCATGGACTGAAATTAGTGATGATCTTTCAACAAAAACGGATCGTAATACTTTTCAAGTAATGGGGAAATATTGGGGCATTGATGCTGATGCAAAAGATGTGAGCACTTCGCAATTCGGATTAATCGTTTCGCTTGTAGAATCAATTAAGAAGGAAAATCTTTTGTATGCTGGAACTGATGACGGATTAATTCAAGTAACAGAAGATCAAAAGACCTGGCGTAAGATCGAAGATTTTCCGGGAGTTCCGAAATACACACTTGTCAGTGATATTCTCCCCTCCCGTTTTGATGAGAATGTGGTTTATGCTTCATTTAACAATCATAAGAGAGATGATTTCAAGCCTTATGTAATTAAGAGTAATGATAAAGGTAAGACTTGGAAATCAATTTCAAGCAATCTTCCTGCTAACGGTGCCGTTAATACAATTGTTGAAGATCCGATAAATCCAAAATTATTATTTGTCGGTACCGAGTGGGGAGTTTTCTTCACCGTTGACGGCGGTGAAAAATGGATTCAACTTAAAGCCGGAATACCTCTTGTAAAAGTTCCGGATATTACAATTCAAGAAAGGGAAAAAGATTTGGTTGTTGCAACTTTCGGAAGAGGATTTTATGTATTAGACGATTACTCTCCTCTGCGAACTGTCAGCAAAGAGCTTCTAGAAAAAGATGCTTATATGTTTCCGATCAAAGATGCCTTGATGTACATTCCAAGCGGCGGGCATGGTGCACAAGGTTCAAATTATTTTAGAGCACCGAATCCGGAATACGGCGGAACATTTACATACTATATTAAAGACGTTCCCAAAACCTTAAAAGCAGAACGTAAACAAAAAGAGAAAGCATTATTCAAAGATGGCAAACCAATTCCTCAGCCATCCCTTGATGCACTACATGAGGAAGAGCTTGAAAAAGATCCGTATCTCATTTTCAAAATTATGGACGAGACCGGTTTGGTTATAAGAAAAATAACAAAATCCGCCGGTAGCGGAATTAATCGTATTAACTGGGACCTTCGATACGAAAGCACATCGCCAATTGTCGTTGATAAATTTGAACCAGTTTCTTCCGGAGGAAGCGGCAGAAGAAGAAGCAGCGGCAGCGGTATTTTAGCTATGCCGGGTAAATACAAAATTTCTTTATCAATGGTTGTTAGAAATCAAGAAAAAGAATTATTGGCGCCAACTGAGTTTAATGTTGTTCCGCTCAATAATACAACTTTACCGGCTAAAGATCGTTCTGAGTTAGTTGCATTCCAAAAGAAAGCTTCAGAGTTAGCTAGAACTGCATACGGAGCTCAAAGAGTCGCCGAAGATTTAGTGAAGAGAATTGAGTCTATCAAACAGGCTTTAAATAATACCGCCTCTGCTCCATTTAGTTTGTTAACGAATGCAAATATGGTTTCAGATGATCTTGATAAAATTTTAATCTCTATTCGCGGAATGGAGGGACGCGGTGCGAGCGCAGAGGAAAATCCGCCGGCACCGGTAACATTAAATTCAAGACTATCAACTATGCTTTTTACATCATACAGCACTACCACAAATCTTACGAAGAATCAGAAAGTGGCTTACGAAACTTTGTATGCTGAGATACAGCCGATCATTGAAAAGTTGAAAAAAATAATTGATGTGGATCTGAAATCAATTGAATCCGAGATGGATAAACTTAACGTACCGTGGACACCAGGAAGAATGCCGGAACTGAAATAATAGTATATAGTATAAAGTAAATTGTATATCGAAGGGCGAACTTTTATGTTCGCCCTTTTTTATGATTAACCTGCTTTATTGTGAGCCTGAATAAATCGGGATTTCTGCAAAAGCTAAGCATTCGCCTGAAAGCATTACGGAGTTATCGCGGTTTAGATACACAGATCTGCCGTCTAAAGAATCTACTTCAGCAATAGTATTTATATTTTCAATTTTTGTGATTTTTGCGGCAAGGTAAACATGATTAGATTTTATTTTGTTGTAACGTTCAATAATTTCTTCGGAACAAGCCAGGGTCGTATAAATATTTTTATCGCAAGAATTATTGATCAACGCTTTCAAAAAATAATTTCCGTTTCTTTTAATTGTCCCGATGATTGTTGAATCGGCAACAACACTTTTATTTAAAATAAAATCTATTTGCTTACAATCGAAAAGTTCTGCGTTGTTTTGATAGGCCAATTGCTGAGCGGTTTCTCTATTTCTCAGAATAAATTGATCATACGAAATGTTGTCGTGCTTATTAGAACAATTAGCTAATGTAAGCAATGAAAATACTACATAACTAAGAACGAATATTTTAGGAGTGGATTTTAATATTTTTTCGGGCAATTGTTGAATCAATTTACGCCTTGCCTTTTTTTTCGTACTCTTCCTTACTAACCAATCTTTTTTCGCAAATTCTAAATTGGTGAATGTCAAAATATCTTTTTAATCCGTTAGCATACTTTTCAACGTTAGGAACACGTACATAACCATCTTTTAGTTCGCCGGTTTTCCTATTCTTAAATTTTATATTAACGTAAAGTTCTTCTGGCATTTGAAAGCTCCAAATTTACAGTTGCAAACTTAATGCTGAAAATTCGATTTTTCAAATGTGAAGTATAGTTGATCTACTTTTACGTCTTATTTCAGGAAGTATGATCTGTTGTAATAACCCATTTACCCTTTATTTTTTTCCAGATCTGTGTGTAGTGCCCGCCTGCATTTTTCTTGCCTTCAACCTGCCATCTCCCAATCATAAATACAATGTTTTTATTAATAAATTCCAGTGCCACCGCTTTAAGACTTAGTTTACCCATTCCTTCTTTATCATTATAATTTTTTTTATACATATCCAAAGTCAAATTCCATCCGTACTGTACTCCAACTTTAGCAACAAAACGGAGTGAATCCGATTTCCAATAACCTTCCATGTATCCTTCCATATTTCCATCATTCCAGGCTTTTACCTGATTTTCCATTACTTTCAAAATTTCTTTCTCATCTTTTTCAGAATAATATGGGCCGAGGTTTTTTTTGTTTTGAGCAAAAGCCGTTAACGTTAACAAAATGATTATGAGTGTAATATTTATTTTCATTTTGACTCCGATATTTTAAAACGAATTCTTAATACTCCATTTTCAAAACTTGTAGAAATTATTTTGAATGTTCCAATTTCTTTTGTTGAAGTAACATGAGGTCCGCTACATAAACAATTATCATATTCTCCGATGCTTATTACACGAAGATTCTCCCCCGCCTCATCAGGTAATCTGGAAAGATTAAATCTTCCCACGGCTTCATTTCGGGTAATGAAACTTTCTTTGACCGGAAGGTTTAATGCAATTTGTTTGTTGATTATTTCTTCTATTGTTTGTATTTCCTGTGCAGTCAGATCGCGATCAAAATGGTAATCACATTTAGATTTTTTCTTTTCAATATGCGCGCTGAATGCTCTTCCTCTTTGAAACATTTTATCCATTGTTCCGTTAAGCAGATGCTCAGCGCTATGCATCCTAGGATGATAGTCTTTGGGATTCTCGTTGTAGTCCATCTTTAATTCTGAGTGAGGTAGAGCGGAACGAAGAATCTCACTTTAGAAGATTGGGATCCTTCGCTCAGCTCAGGATTATAAGTTAATCTTTATTTACATCTAATTCTTTTCCAAGAAAATTTTTAAACCAGAACTTAACACGTTCACGAGTAGCATGAGGCATTCCAACACCGTGTCTAAAGTTTGGGTAAAGCATCATTTCAAAATCTTTATTTTGTTTTTGTAATTCAGTAATAAATTGAATTGAGTTTTGCATGTGAACATTATCATCAATTGTACCATGTGTTATTAACATCTTTCCTTTATAATTTTTTACATAGGTAAGAACAGAGCCTGCTTTATAGCCTTCCGGATTCTCGGCCGGAGTATCCATATATCTTTCAGTATAAACGTTATCGTATAATTGCCAATCCATTACGCCGTACTCAGCAATTCCGTGTGTAAAATAATCTGCGTCTTCCGTTAATGCCAGTGCAGTAACATATCCACCATAGCTTCCGCCGGTAATTCCTATTCTGGTTGAATCAATGAACGATTTTGTTTTAAGCCATTTTACTGCGGCAGCATAATCATGCATTTCCCATTTACCAAGATTACGATACATCAACGCAACACCTTTTTTTCCAAAATGTCCTGAACCGCGGTGATCAACTGAAATAGAAATTATTCCCTGTTGCGCTAAATAACTTTGAGCTAATCCGAACGGATATGAATTTCTTACAGACGCAGAATTTGGTCCGCCATATTCATTAAATATAACTGCATATTTTTTATTCGGATCAAAGTCCGAAGGCAAAAACCATATTGCCGGTAAATTATAACCGTCTCCGGAGGGAATAGTAAACAATTCAGCTTTCGCCATATCGTAATCTTCGCCCTGAGTATTTCTTGAATCGGAAAGTGTTCTGATTAATTTTCCATCCATTTTATTAAGTTCGGATTTTGATGGGGTTGTTATATTGCTGTAAGTGTCTATATAATACTTGCCTTTGGGTGAAACTGAGCAGTTATGGGTTCCGGGAAATATTGTGATTTGTTTTAATCCTTTGCCATCTAAACCAACAACGCATAAATATCTATCTGTGCTGTTTTTCATCGGACTGTGGAAATAAACTTTTTTGTTTGCCTCATCTACGTAATGAATATCCGATACTTGCCAATCCCCTTGAGTGAGTCTCTTAATCAATTTTCCTTTTAAATCATAATAATAAAGATGGTCCCATCCGTCATTGTTCGATCTTAATAAGAATCCACTGCTGTTTTCGAAGAAGTAAAGATCCTCAAACCATTCCACCCACTCTTTTTGACTCTCGTTATATAGTTCTGTTTTCTTACCGGAGTTTGTATCAATCCAATAAATAATAATATTGTTTTGCGCACGATTCATCCATTGAACAGTTAATTTATTATCTTTTGTCCAGGTCGGCCACGCAATATATTGATCTGCTTTCTCATCAAAATCAGCCCAAGTAATTTTTCCATCTGCAACATTTACTATTCCGAATTTTACATAAGGATTCGGATCGCCGGCTTTTGGATAATGTTGATGTTCGAGCTCTCCATGTTGTCCGTCTGCATGATAAATCGGAAAGTCCGGAACTGGGTTATCATCAAAACGTAGGAAACAAATTTTATCACTTTTAGGTGACCACCAGAATGCAGAATATTGAGTACCTCTTCCTAAAATTTCTTCCATATAAACCCAGGATGCCCAGCCGTTATAAATTAATTCCGCTCCGTCATTTGTTATTTGCATTTCTTTTTCTTTGTCAACATCATATACATAAAGATTATTATTTTTTACATATGCAACTTTTTTACCGTCGGGAGAAAGTTTTGCAACTTTTTCCGGTTTTTCATCCTTGGTTAATTGCTTGAACATATTTTCCGGACGAGAATAATAGTAAAGATCATTCTTGTAGTTAAACAAATAGTAATTATTATCTTTTGTACTTCCAGACGGGCGATCTATAGAAAATCCCTCCGGCAATTGAATGCTGCTGTTATCAATATAAATTTCAGATTTACCGTCTTCTACGTTAGTCTTCATCATAACCGGTCGTGAGTCCGGCTTTGAAGGATCAGCTTTCATTTCGAGATAATGCTCTTCGTCAATCCAACCCATAGCACCACGTCCAAACATTCCCATCCCGCCGCGCATTCCTCTGCCGCCTTCATAAACTTGTTTGTAGGTGAGTCTTTTCTTCTGTGCGGTTAAATCCGAAAAATTAAATACCAATCCTATTGCTGCAAGAAGAATTATTAGCACAATCTTTTGATGTTTCATTTCATCTCCAAATTCTTTTTTGAGTATTTAGCTAAAAATTATAAAAATATTTTTCCTCAACCAATTTAATAAATGTTAAAATGCTAGAAGCGAGAAGCAGAAACAAGAAGTGAGAGGTAAATGATGTTCTTTCTAATCACCAATCACCGATCACTAATCACTAATCATCAACCACTGATCACTAATCACCAATTTACCACGCATACGCTTCCGGTGCTTGATTGCCAGGACCGGGCCAAATCTCATCTAATTTTTTTAGAATTTCCTCAGATAATTGTATTTCCAATGCTTTAACATTTTCTTCTAATTGCTGAATCGTTCTTGGTCCAACTATCGGCGAAGTTATTACAGGATTATTAAGCACCCATGCAAGTGCAACATCTGCCGGTTTTTGTCCAATCTCCTAGCACAAATTTTCATAAGCTTGAATCTGCGGACGAAGTTTCTCGGCTGATTTTTGTAACGGTTCTCGAGTTCTTCTGCCTTCTTTTGCTTTTTCAAGTACACCGCATAATATTCCACCGCCCAAGGGACTCCATGGAATTAATCCAACACCAAAATGCTTACATGCGGGAATCACTTCCAGTTCTATCTGTCGGTTTCTTAAACTATAAATACTTTGCTCTGAAATTATTCCTAAAAAATTTCTTTGATCTGCAATCATCCGAGCTTCTGCAATATTCCAAGCGGCAAAGTTGCTGCTTCCCACATAAGTGATTTTTCCTTCACGCACAAGTTGTTCCATGGCTTGATAAATTTCCGCCCACGGTGTATCTCGGTCAATATGATGCATTTGGTAAAGATCAATATGATCCGTCTGTAATCGTTTTAAGCTATCTTCGCATGCTTTGCGTATGTGATACGCAGAAAGTTTTGATTCATTCGGCGTCTTCCCCATGCTGCCATAAACCTTTGTTGCCAATACAATTTTATTACGGCGGGATTTATCCTCAGCCAGCCAGCGTCCAATTATTTTTTCTGTGTTACCAACTCCGGACGGATCCCACATTGCACCATAAACATTTGCAGTGTCGAAAAAATTAATTCCAAGTTCCAACGCTTTGTTCATAATAACAAAACTATCCGGTTCCGATGTATATGGACCGAAGTTCATAGTACCTAGACAAAGCCTGCTTACTTTTAATCCTGTTCTGCCGAGAAATGTGTATTCCATTTTCATTTCCTTTCACTTTTTTTATTTTCTTTTGTTTAATCTAATAAAGAATGTGGTGACCGGTCAAATTATATATAATGATTTATTGAAAGGAAAAAATCTAAAATGGTTAACCGGCATTCAAACAAAATTTTTTAAAGATAAATGATTTCATCTATACTGATGGGTAATAAACTTCACTGTATTGAAATTTTCGTTGACCAAACAACGAAAAAATCAAAATGTTTTTTTCAACCAAATAAGGTAAACAGAATTAAATGCACGAACTCTAGTTGCAAAACCATTCCCAACATTCTTCAATAAGCGGCTTTTTAGAAATAGTAGCACAAACCGTGCACTGATTATTTTTACCGGAACCCTTAATAATTTTGGGTTTAATTTGATTACCTTCGCTTGAAGTAACAATTAACTTATCAACCTTACCATTCTTTAGCTTTACGCAATACATTGTACCGCTGGCACTTTTAAATATTGTGTGAAGTCCGCTCTTCAAATTTTTATCGCTGGTTAATTTGTTATAACCATCAATCAAATCATGGCCTGGTTTCGTCTGTGTTTTAACGGTCTGAATTGTTAAATCTGAAGATGGCTCAAAAGAATTTAATTGTGAGTTATTTGCAAAAACAAATAAGAAAATGGTAAGTGTTAATAGAGTAATCGCTTTTTTCATAGCAACCCTCCTTTTTCAGATTTATATAATTTTCAGTAGATTTTGAAAACTATCATCCGAATTCTGTATAAAATGTAACTTATCTTTCTTCCAAGATCAAGATTTTCTTTTTCAATTCATGTCATATAATCCTATTTACAATTACTTATTTGATTCACCGGGGCTTAAAAACAAATTTTTTAATATCTTGGTTATTAAATATGGGGCTGTAGCTCAGTTGGGAGAGCGATTCGTTCGCAACGAATAGGCCGAGGGTTCGAATCCCTTCAGCTCCACATTTTTTCATTTCTATTCTCGAATAACTTTTAATTTAACCGGAGAAGTGTTATGGAAAATCTTGATGATTTAAATATGGACCCTAATACCACAATTAAACCACCGAGCCCTTTTCAGTATGCATTTGAATCAATGACAAAGGATATGAGATTTGTAGGAATGTTCACCATTATTTACGGTGCAATTAATTGTTTAACAATTATCGGTGCGTTGATCGGAGTTCCGATGATTTTTATCGGGATGCGGATAAGAGAAGCGGCAGATCAATTCTTAATCTTCAAAACTACGAACAGTACCGCTGCACTCCGTTTTGGTTTTGAGCTGCAGGGAAAATATTTCCGTACTGTTAAAATCCTAATTATTATCCAATTAGTGCTTATGGTACTGGGTATTATTGCCGTCATCATTTTTATGTCGTTCTTTTTAAGTTCTTTTATGCAATTTCCAACTTCATCGTAAATCAAAGAAAGGCTGGCTTTAGTGAAAAATGATAAAATAAGTTTGTACAAGTTCGCAGTTATTCTTGCATTCATTACTATATTTTATAATCTCGCGGAAGGATTGATCTCAATTTACTTTGGTGTGCAAGATGAAACTCTTTCTCTATTGGGTTTCGGAATAGATTCTTTTGTAGAAGTTATATCCGGTATCGGCATTTTGCACATGCTTATAAAAATAAAAAATAAAGGTGAGGAACGGGATGAGTTCGAAAAAACTGCTTTAAGAATTACCGGAACAGCATTTTATATTTTAGTAGCCGGTTTGCTCGCAACAGCCGTGTTTAACATTTATATCAATCATAAACCCGAAACTACATTTTGGGGAATTGTGATTTCTCTTATTTCCATAATCACAATGTCAGCATTAATATTTTTCAAAATGAAAGTCGGTAAATCATTAAACTCAAGAGCATTGGTGGCTGATGCAAATTGTACAAAAACTTGTCTTTATCTTTCAGTTATACTTCTTGCTGCAAGTATCGGTTATGAGTTGACAGGTGTTGGCGGAATTGATTCTGCCGGCGCTTTATTTATAGCTTATTTTTCTTATAAGGAAGGGAAAGAAGCATTTGAAAAGGCTCGGACAGGTAAGGATTGCGAATGCGAAACCATTCATTAAAAAAGTAGCGCAGATTAGAAATCTGCGCTACCATATTTGATTAATCAAAAACCTTTTCTAATTCCTGATATCTGGAATGAACAGCATCAACAGCTCCATTAATTGCGTTCTTATCATCGCCTTTTACCATAACAGCATTTAAATTATCAACAGCCGTATTCAATTCCGTCTTACATTTTTCAAACGAATCTTTTTTTGCATTCATACGTTCGGATAATTGAGCTTTCATGAGGTCTTTCATTTTTGCTTTTAAAACAACGGCTGATTTTTGAACTTTCATGTAATCATATTTCGGCATGTTGTAGTGATAAAGCATATAAAGCTCCTGGTGGAATGCTTCAACTTCCTTCAAAACCGGTTTCACTATTCTTACAAGAGCTTCGTATTGCATATGAAGTTTTTCAGCAGCATTTAAAATTCCAACCGAATCATTTTTTGCGGCTGCGCCTTTATACATTTCAACATTAATCTTGAACTTCCTTAATCCCTCGTCCCATTTCGATTTCTTATCGCGAAGGATTCCCGATAATTCGGCGTTTCTTATCCCGTTAAATCCTTTCTCAACCTCTGGTGTAAATGAAATTAAAAGTTTAATGTCCTTCTGCGGCCAGCCCGTATGCCAAATCTGATAAATAATGTCGTGGAATTCTGTAAGCTCTTTTACCTCTGAATTAACTTCGTGATCCTTTTCCTGTTGTGCAAAAGTCGGAGACATAAATGCAATTGCAATGATGATAAATAAATACTTCTTCATTTTTTCCTCTGTTTATTGTTGGTGAGTCTTTATATATAATCCTGTGATTGGCATATA
>VEPI01000145.1:0-1598 GCA_012026935.1 Melioribacter sp.
GTTACTGTGACGGTACATAATTACGGAAGTGTAGCAGCATCAAATGTTGTATGTTATGCTTATGACGGCGATCCGGATGCAGGCGGCAATGCACCTATAATTGGTACAGGTACAATTTCAAATATTGCAGTTAACGGAACCGGTACATTTAATTTCGTCTATAAAGTTCCTGCAAGTCCGGAGTATCATCAACTTGTTATCAAAGCCGATCCTGCAAATCAAATTACGGAATCGAATGAATCCAATAACAAGGCACAAAGAAGTATCAGACCAAGTGTTGACCTTCAACCGCCTTTAGCAATTTCTGTTACTGCACCTTCCAGTTTATTATTGCAAAGCGGTGTTCTTACACCAAATCCTTTCACTGTTCACTTAGATATTTTTAATACCGGCACTGTTGCCGCAACAAATGTTACTGTTACTCTGGAATTATTTAACGGATTGACAATAGCAACCGGAAGTCTGGTTAGAAATGTCGGGACTATTAATGCCAGTACTACCGCAACTGTTGATTTTTCAATCAATGCCTTTGCTGCAGTATCGGGATTTAATTTATATAAATTAACTATCACAGCTGATAATGCTGCAACAAAAGTATTAAACAGAGCTGTTAATGTTCCGGATGCGGTACCGCCTTCGGCCCCAACAGGTTTTAGCGGACAAGTTGCCGGTTCAGGTTCAGCTTCATTCACCTGGAATGCAAATACTGCACCAGATTTAGCTGGTTACTATTTGTATTATAGTACCGACGGAATTAATTATACAGCTACCGGTGCAAATCAAGGTAACTCCCCTGTTCTGATTATTAATTCAACATCAATAACATTAACAGGATTAGCCGCGGGCAATTATTGGTTTATGCTTAAAGCTTTTGACACATCTAATAATCTTAGCGTTGCTTCAAGTCAGATTGTTCAATTAACTATCAGCGGAACAACCACTACTCAAGTTTTATTTTATGGAAATGGTAACGGTACAACATATACCTTATCATCTCCAAATTCAGGTTATGTGTTCGGTGCAAATTCATATTTAGACATCGGCAAATATCAAAGATTTGATTTCACAGGCAGTGCTACTCTAACCGAAGCTAGGATTTACTTCTCTGTTAAAAAAACTGTCGGTACTGCTGATAACTTCAATGTAGTTGTTAGAAGTGTAGGAGGCGATGGTGCGCCGCTAAATCTTTTATATTCTAAAACTTACTCCGTTACTATAATTGATACTTCCAACAAAGGTGTAGTTTATAATACTTTTGTTCTCGACTCCCCGCTTTCCGTTTCTTCTCCATTTTTCATTGGTATTGAATGGGTTGGTACTATTGATGACTCTTTCACAATTATGGCAGATCCGAACGGTCAAGGTGAAAATCAAAAAAGAGCATGGGAAAAGTGGAGTGATGGTACCTACCACGATATGTATTCACAATACACAATCCAAAGCATAAATTTAGATGCCGATATGTGGATTGCGGCTGTCTTAAGCGTTACTACAGATGTTGAAGATAAAATAAACCAAGTTCCTTCTGATTATGTTTTATATCAGAATTATCCAAATCCGTTCAATCCATCAACAAAGATTAGATATTCAATACCGCA
>VEPI01000145.1:1958-3137 GCA_012026935.1 Melioribacter sp.
AATTCAGAAATCGAATCAACAACAAACTTAATTTGCTCATCAGATAACTCCGGATAAATCGGTAATGCCAATGAACTTTCTGCAGCATAATTAGAATTTGGAAACTCTTCATCTTTACAATTCAAATAAGAAAAACATTCTTGTCTATGAAACGGCACCGGATAATAAATTGCACATCCGATTTCCTTCTTTTTTAAGAATTCCAAGAGAGCATTTCTGTTTTCCACTCTAATTATATACTGGTTGTAAATATGATAATTTTTTATTTCGTCTTCCGTTTTCCCTTTCACGTTTCCCGATTTATAAACTGCCTTTGGTAACAACACTTTATTCTTCGAATCAAAAGTTATTTTTCCTTCTTCCTGAGCAAGCCCGGCTTCCATAAAATATTTTGTGTAGGCAGAAGCATTCTCTCTTCTTTTTGAAGACCATGAATCGAGATGTGGGAGCTTAACTCTCAATACTGCCGCTTGAAGTGCATCAAGTCTGAAATTACCGCCAACAACTTTATGATAATAACTCTGTTCCATTCCATGAACACGCATTATCCTAAGTTTCTCTGCAAGCATTTCATCATTTGTAGTAACAATTCCGCCGTCACCAAATCCGCCGAGATTTTTACTCGGGAAAAATGAAAAGCATCCGATATCACCGATAGTTCCGACAAATCTTCCGTCTTTATATTGCGTTCCGATAGCTTGTGCGGCATCTTCAACAACTTTTATATTATGTTTTTTTGCTATGAGCATTATCTCATCCATCTCTGCACTTTGTCCGTAAAGATGAACCGGGATAATCACTTTTGTCTTTGAAGTTATCAGCTCTTCAATCTTCTCGGGATCTATATTGAATGTAACCGGATCGCAATCAACAAAAACCGGTATTGCATTTAAGCGGGCAACAACTCCCGCGGTAGCAAAGAAAGAATATGTCGGTACAATAATTTCATCACCCGGCTTAATGTCTAATGCCATTAGAGCTAATAGTAATGCATCTGTACCTGATGATACACCGATAGCTTTTTTACATTTTAGATAACTGCAGATTTCTTCTTCTAGTTTTTGAATATCCGGACCCATTATAAAATATTGCGAATCAATAACGTGCTGAACAGCTTCATCAATTTCTTTTTTTAACGATTGATATTGAGGTTTAAGATCTAACAAAGGGACTTTCATT
>VEPI01000145.1:3165-38588 GCA_012026935.1 Melioribacter sp.
TTTATATTTTTTATTTGATTTACTGCAATTTGCAAATCCTTTTTTATCAAAAATTAATTTTTGTCCGGCTTCACTCAGCCAACCAACTTGCTTAGCCGGACTGCCTACAACCAACGCATAATCGGGAACATCTTTTGTAACAACAGCACCTGCACCTATGAATGCAAATCTGCCGATTGTGTGTCCGCAAATAATTGTTGAGTTGGCACCAAGTGATGCACCCTCTTTAACTAACGTCTTGATATAATATTTTGAACCGGCTTGAGGATACTTACTCCTTGGATCAATAATATTTGTGAAGACCATTGATGGACCGCAAAAAACATAATCTTCAAGAGTAACACCTTCATAAACTGAAACGTTGTTTTGTATCTTAACAAAATTCCCGATCACCGCATTCGAACCGACATTTACATTCTGCCCTAAGATACAATTCTTCCCGATCTTTGCACCCGACTGCACATGAGAAAAGTGCCATATCTTTGTCCCATCACCAATTTCAACATTGTCATCAATGTAAGCTGATTCATGTTTGAAGTAACCCATTTTCACCTCAAATTATTTTTGAAGATACGGGTGAATAAAATCTTTCTTAGTAGAAATTTTAGCAAACCGGATATTATAAACCGCCTCAATCGAAGGACGGGCATCCGAAATCCCTAAACCGTTTCCATTTAATATTTCTTGATAAACTTTTGTGTGAAGCTCAGTAAATCCATCCGAGAATTCTATTTCGGTACTGTCAATTTTTATTGAACGGTAAGTCGTTTTTTTACGAGATCTAATTTCCAGCGGTAAATCATTTTCGTCAATAGACAGAAACCATTTAACATTTGCATCTTTTAGCTCGAACGCACCGGACATTTTTTGATTGTTGGAAAGATTGACTTCGCTTTTCTGAACATCTCCGAACAACCATATTAACAGATCAAAAAGATGTATCCCGATATTTGTAGCAATGCCTCCGCTCTTTTCATCTTCACCTTTCCATGAGTAATGATACCAATTTCCTCTCGATGTAATGTAAGTTAGTTCTACTTTATGTTTTTCATTTGAAGAAGTTTTTAATTCTTCTTTAAGTTTTATTATTGACGGATGATATCTCAATTGCATTACTGTATAAATCTTTTTTCCGCTTTTTCTTTCAAGTTCCTCCAAAGAATTTAAGTTTTGAGGATAAAGAACAATTGGTTTTTCGCAAATTACATTCATACCTAGATTCAATCCCAATCTGATCTGTGAATCATGCAAATAATTTGGCGAGCAAATACTCAAATAATCAATCTTGGAATCATTATGCTGAGAAAGTTTTACAAGATGCCTTTCAAATCTTTCATACTCATTAAAATAATCGGCATGTGGAAAGAACTGATCTAACACACCAACTGAATCGTGCGGATCGAACGAAGCGACAAGAAGATTCCCGGTTTCTTTAATTGCTTTCAAGTGACGAGGAGCTATATACCCTGCTGTTCCCGTTAAGGCAAATCTTTTCATAACTAAGTGAAATAATTTTATTGACAAATTTAGCAAATAGTGTTTGAATAACTATATGGAATTAGATTAAATTTGTCCAACTTCAAATCGCACAGGAGTAATTGTGAATCTTACTGCAGAACTTCAAAAAGTAAAATCCGGATTTCACCGTTCATTCTGGGTTGCAAACGGAATGGAGTTGTTTGAACGGTTGGCTTATTACGGACAGCAAATTGTTTTTATGGTTTACTTAAGAAATAATTTAGGTTTTTCAGAATCCGAAGCGGGACAACTTTCCGGTATGTTTGGAGGATTGATTTATTTATTGCCAATTCTTGCCGGCACACTTGCAGACAAATGGGGATTCCGCCGCGCATTCAGTATTGCATTTTCAATTCTTGCCATCGGATATTTTTTAATCGGCTCTATGGGAATGTCGGTATTCTCCGGTATTTATGGTACAGCTCCGAATTACTGGCTGCTGATGTCATTCCTAATCTTTACGGCATTCGGCGGATCATTTATTAAACCGTCGGTACTCGGAACTGTTGCAGTATCCTCCAAAGACGAAGTTAAATCTTTGGGTTATGCAATTTATTATTGGTTGGTAAATATCGGTGCAATGGTTGGACCAACAATAGCTTACTTTGTACGGGATAGTTTTGGTAATGAATTTGTTTATCTAGTATCAGCAGCAAGTTGTATTGCAATGCTTGCGGTTAATTTATTGTTTTATAAGAATGCAAAAGAAGCCGCGGTAGTTGAATCACTTGGGAAAAAAATTACCAATCTGTTTGTTGTGCTTGGCAATTTCAAATTCATGATCTTTCTATTAATCTACTCGCTGTACTGGATTATTTTTTGGCAAGAGTTTATCATAGTTCCTTATTATGTAACTGATTACATACCGAATTTTTTCTCTTACGAAATTCTACAATCTTGGTCAGGTGCAGGCGCCATAATTCTTTTTCAAATACCAATTAATAGATTGACAAAAAAAATGTCTACACCGAATGCTATTCTTAGCGGATTTGCAGTTTCAAGTTTGATTTGGATTATTATTTGGATTAATCCGAGTATTATAACAATAGCAGCCGGAATTATTGCATTTGGCATCGGTGAAGCTATGCAAGCACCAAGATATTATGAATATATTTCTAAGATAGCACCTGAAGGTCAACAAGGATTATATCAGGGTTATGCATTCTTACCAATCGCTATTGCACGATTTGTAGGAGATCCGTTTGGCGGATGGTTATATCAAAACTCGAAAGCCTCCGGCCACCCGGAATATGTTTGGTATTCAATGATTGCTATCGGACTTTCTGCAGCTTTCTTTATGTACTTGTACAATAAATTTGTTGTGAAAGAAAAATAATTTGATTTGTAGAGACGGGATAGCCTGCATTGAGATTCGAGGTGTCCCGTTTCATTTTTTAAGACGCCACCTGTCTACCGCAGGCAGATTTATGGCGCCTCTACTTTAATTCTGCGGGTATAATTAATGTTAGATGTTCAAAAGAATATGAATAGCATTGAAAAGTTCGGCTTCGATAAATGGTTTCAAGATAAAATTGATTTATCTAGAACGACTGATTATCAAATTGCCAGAGTAATCACTGTAAATAAAAATAGTTTTGTTGTTTCTAATGGCAAAAATGATATCTATGCTGAATTAACTGGAAAATATTTGTTCAGTTCAGATTCTGTTTTGGATTTTCCAACCGTGGGTGATTGGGTATATGTACAATTATTTGATGATGATTCGTTAGCTATCATTCATGAAATATTTCCGCGGAGATCATTATTAAAAAGAAAAACCTCCGGTAAAAAAATCGAATATCAACTAATCGCGGCAAACGTAGATACGGCAATTATTATGCAATCACTTGATTCCAATTTTAACTTAAGAAGATTGGAACGTTACTTGGTAATGATTAACGAAAGTAATATTACACCGGTTATTTTCCTTAGTAAAAGTGATCTTATAAGCCTAACTGAAATTGAAAGCAAGATAAATGATATTTATAAAATCATACCCGGTATTAAAATAGTAGCATTCAGTAACAACAATCTGTCAGATATAGAAAATATTAAAACTCACTTTACTCCTTTCGAAACTTTTTGTTTACTCGGTTCATCAGGCGTTGGCAAAACTACATTATTAAATAATCTAATACACCAAGAGTTGTATAAAACTCAGCCAATAAGAGAGAAAGATGGAAGAGGTAGACATACTACTTCGCGCCGCGAACTTATTGTTCTGGAAAATGGGGCAATTGTAGTAGATAGTCCCGGGATGCGCGAACTTGGGATTATTTCTTTTGAATCCGGTCTGGATGATACCTTCAATGAAATTGCTGAACTATCTAGCAAATGTCGTTACACTGATTGTACTCATACTATAGAAAGCGGTTGTGCCGTATTAAAAGCATTAGAAGACGAAATAATTTCCAAAGAACGTTATCAGAATTATATAAAAATATACAAGGAGTCTCTGTATCACGAAATGTCATATTTTGAAAAGAGACAGAAGGATAAAAAGTTTGGAAAATTTATGCACACATATTTGAAGAATAAAAATAATAGTAATCGCACCTAACATGCAGTTCAAAGCGACCGCAATGCAGGTGCAGTCAGATTATAATTAATAACTTACATCTACAAAATAGATCCCGCCAAAAATGTGCGGGAAAATATAGAATAAAATCGTTCCAGCCAGCCGATAGATAGTTAATAAAATTCTCAAAGTATATTCAGGTGTTCAATGAAACTTTTAAAAAATAATTCATCAGTCGTCATTCTATTTTCAATAATTGTTTTATTAATTCTGTTCTTAAATAATGTTCTCGGTATCTACCCCATTCTTGATATCATAAAGTACTTAGAGACTAGAAAATATTATTGGATAATTCCGACAGCAAGTTTACTGCTGTTCGGAATATGGCTATACAATGATAGAATGAGAAGAAAAGTTATTAATGAAAGGATAGAAGTATTTAAAGCGATTATGCGCACGGTGCAGGACATTCTGCATAACTCCTCTTCATCCATACAGTTATTAATAATGGATATGAAAGATGAAGGCGTACACGAAGAGCTAATAATAAAAGCTGAGAATAATATGGAAGAGTTAAGGACGGTAATAAAAACTTTAGCATCAATTGATCCGACGACAATAGAATTAAAAGAATTGAATAAAAGTATGTCTATAATAAAAATGCACAAATAATTTTTAGCAACGAAGCTAGTTTATTTTTAGGAGACTCTAAGATTAATTCTGATAATAGCATTAATAGTTGTTTAGCCTGGAATGATATGGTATTCAGAGACAAGAGAGAAATTGATTCGATATAGATTAATTGTATTTTGTAAAAAAATAATCCCAATAAACTAACTATGATTTTTTTTGCCCAACTCAACTCTATTCAATCCATTTAATGCAGCAACACGGTAAGCTTCCGCCATCGTTGGATAATTAAAAGTACTATTGATGAAATACATCAAACTATTTCCATTACCCTCTTGAGACATTATCGCTTGTCCGATATGAATAATTTCCGAAGCTTCATATCCGAAGCAATGGATACCAAGAATTTTTAAATTCTCTCTATGAAAAAGAATTTTTAACATACCGACAGTTCTTCCGGTTATCTGTGCCCTTGCTAAATGGCGGAAGAATGAATGCCCGACTTCATAAGGAATTTTTTTCTCTGTTAATTCCCTTTCGTTTAATCCGACAGAACTAATTTCCGGAATAGTATAGATCCCGGTTGGTATATCTTCGATTTTTAGTGTTGTTCCTTCACCAAGAATTAAATGTCTTCCGGCAAATCTCCCTTGATCATACGCAGCACTTGCAAGACTGGGATAACCAATCACATCTCCAACCGCATAAATATTAGGGACAGAAGATTGATAAAATTCATTAACCGGAATGGAACCTCTTGCATCGGTTTTAATCCCAAGTTCTTCGAGACCAATGTTTTGAGTATTGCCGGTTCTCCCCTGAGCCCACAATAAATAATCACTTCTGATTTCTTTGTTGGATTTTAAATAAATTGTAACTCCGCAATCATCGGCAACTACTTTTTCATATTCTTCGCCATGTCTTAACAAAACTCCGTTTTCTCTTAAATGATATGCTAATGCATCAATAATTTCATCATCAAGGAAAGCCAGCAGTTGGTTACGTGTGTTTATCAAATTAACTTTTACACTTAATCCTCTGAAGATAGAAGCATATTCGCAGCCAATTACTCCGGCACCATAAATTGTTAATGTTTTTGGATTCTCTTTTATTTTTAAAAGTTTATCGCTATCAATTATTCTTGGATGTGAAAAATCAACATCCGGTGGGTGATACGGGCGCGAGCCAACTGCTATAATAAATGCATCTGCTTGATATTTCTTTTTTAGTCCTGTTGATTCAGTTACTTCAATGGTATGTTCATCTAAAAATTTTGCACGGCCAATAATCAAATCAACATTATTCCGTGTATAAAAACCATGTCGTAATTCAACTTGAGATTTGATAACACTTTGTGTTTGTATTAATAATTCTTGATAAGTAGTTCCCTCAAACTTATTACTGTCATACAAGATTTGGCTTGCATGTCTTAATGCTTTGCTTGGAATTGTACCTTTGTGAGTATTACTTCCGCCAACAAGGGAAAATTCTTCACACACAGCAACATTCTTACCTTCTTTAGCACATGTCATTGCAGCGCCCTCGCCTCCAGGTCCGCTGCCAATAATTATTACATCGTATTTATTTTCCATTTACTCATTTCCAAATATTGAATAACTGATTGCAAGTATTACTTGTTTTGTTAGATTAATCGAACTTAAGAATAATTGAGTCCTTTCCGCGTTCCGTAAGTTCGTCTGATTTAGAGGTTGTTTTGAACAAATCAAAAACATTATTTACCTCCGGAGTAACATTTTTTGTCTCAAATTTCTGTTTCTGGCTAGAGCTGATATTTCCAGTTGTCTTAAACAAATCCATTGCATTATCAATCTTGGTCTCTTTTTTTATTGATTCATCTTTCGATTCCGGTTTTGAATCATCAATAACCGTTTTAATATGTTGAGAAGCTTGCGACGGAGTAATTGAACCGCCTTCCGGAATGCCGAGTGCTTGTTTGAGCAATACAATTATTTCTTCTCTTAAATCCTGAACTCTGTTAAAGTCAGGTGGAGTTGGTGTTTGGAATGAGCTTTTAGTTTCACCTTTGTCTTCCGAAATATTTTTTACTTTGGAAAGTAATGCTGTCTCTGAGTCAGATGATATTATTGTGTTCGGGACAGCATTTCCTTTTTCCGGTTCAATATTTTCCGGCAGTTCGCTGTCTGTAAAATTCTCGTCGAAGGCAAATATTGCATCAGCAAATATTTTATCGTTCTGGCTTTGAGCTTCAACCGCTTTTAAATCAAAAGAATATACTTCAGCAAAGTTAGGTTCTGTTTCTTTTTTTGTTAATGAAGTTAGTCCTACTTGCTGAATCTTAAATCTAAATCTTGAAGGATCGAGATCAAACCGTAAGTGGCGTAAATCTTTTATTGCAAAAATAGGATCGAAATAAATCAATTCGGCTTTGTTATTGATCTTAATAAAATATCCGTACTTAGTGGAATAGGCATCAAGTTGATCTACATTAGTAAGAAGTCTGTATATTATTAAATTTTTTGGTGATGGATCTTTCACAAAAGAACAAACATCAAAGTAACTAATACGGCGTGGCCTTTTCAGCTTTTCATTCTTAAATATGATCTTAAAACTATCATTGAAGTTGAATAAATTTTGAGAATAAACCAGTACATCATTATTTCGTAAATCAAGTGTTTCCAGTAACATCTGTTCTCTATAAATATTTAGTTTTGAAACATGTTTTATTAATTCCCTGCCCAGCGTATTAACCCTAATTCAAAGGGATTAATTAACTGAGGATGTTTTGGAAGTATTCTAAGTGTAAATCCAAATTGCCCGGTATCGTTACATTCAATTTGTCCGCGGTAGGTATATTTAACTGCTTTCGTTTTTTTACCAACATGCGACATTGTAATTGAATACTTAGTACCATTCGCACCTTCATCAACTTTTCCATAATAGATCTGCACCTCAACATCATCGGGCGTAAGTTCACCAAGTTCCACTTCAGCAAGGATCGGATATTTCAACCCAAACTTTAGATCACCATTTTTTTCTTCTTCAGTAACGCTAATGAATTTTACCTTGTTCCAATTTTCATATAAAATACTTTTCCATCGAGAAAATTCTTTTCCCTTTTCCCAATTATTCTTCATAAGGTTCATTCGTTTTTCATAAGATTCGAAATAAAACTTCTTAGCATATTCTTCAACCATTCTGTGCGAATTGTATTCTGATCCCAAAGTCTTCATGGAATTTTTCATAATTGAGATCCAGTTGCGCGGTAGTTTATCTTCACCTCTATTGTAAAATATCGGTACAAGTTCTTTTTCAATAGTTTCGTAAATCAAACGGGATTCAACTTCATCTTGATAATCCAAATCGTCATATTCTTCTCTATTGCCAATCCTCCAACCTACATTAGGTGTAAATGCTTCATCCCACCAGCCATCCATAACGCTTAAATTCAAACCGCCGTTTGCGATAACTTTCATCCCTGAAGTTCCGCTTGCTTCAAACGGACGGCGCGGATTATTCAACCATACATCGCAGCCTGCAACCATATAGCGTGCAATATTCATATCATAATTTTCAATGAAAACAATTTTCTTTTTTAAGTGAGGTTCTTTAGATATAGCAATCACTTCTTGAATAAGTTTTTTACACTCTTCATCTTTAGGATGAGCTTTACCTGCAATTATAATTTGAACCGGAAAATCTGGATTGCTAAGTATATTGCTCAGACGATCAACATCCTTAAAGATTAGAGTTGCGCGTTTGTAAGTTGCAAACCTTCTGGCAAATCCAATGGTGAGAGCTTGTACATCTAATACCTCTTTTGCAAAAGCAAGTTCTGAAGCAGAACCTCCGCGTTCGGAGATTTGTTTTATTAATCTGTTTCTTGCAAAAGCAACTAATCTTTCTCTTCTTCTTTCATGGGTACGCCATAATTCTTCATCGGGCATTTCATCAATCCGTTTCCAAGCTTCCTTATCGGAAGGATTCTGCATAAATTTTTCACCAAGGTAACGGTATAACAACTCCTGCATATCGTTCGATAAATGTGAATGAGTATGTACGCCGTTTGTAATATAATCTATTGGAATTTCATTAAACGGAACATCAACAAATCCTGACATCCACATTTTCTTCGATACTTGTCCGTGAAGCTTACTTACACCGTTAACAAAACCGGCCATATTCATTGCGAGATGAGCCATATTAAAGTTAGTTGCAGGCTTTTCCTTAATGATTGTACCAAGACTGTAGAATATTTTGTCGCTAATTTTTAATTCATTTCTATAGTACTGTCCAAAATATCTTTCTACAAGATCATTGGGGAAAATATCTATTCCGGCCGGAACAGGAGTGTGAGTTGTGAAAACATTTGAATAAAAGCCAATATCTTTTGCTTCATCAAAAGAAAGGTTATTATTTTTTATTAGATGACGGATTCGTTCTAAAGAAAGGAAAGCTGAATGCCCTTCGTTCATGTGGCAAACGACAGGTTTAATATTCATTGCATCTAATGCGCGAATTCCGCCAATGCCGAGTACAATCTCTTGCTGAATTCTTGTTTCAATATTTCCGCCATATAATGTGCGTGTAATTTTTCTATCTTCTTCCGAATTTTCAGTAACGTTTGTATCAAGAAGAAATAAAGGAATACGTCCCACTTGAATTTTCCAAACTTGTAAAACAACTTTTCGTCCCGGAAAATCCATTTCAATTTTTAACGGTTTATTATCTTTATTTGTAACCAAAGATATCGGTTGATTAAAAAAATCGGTTAACTCGTAACGCTCTTGCTGCCAGCCGTCGTTAGTAAGATATTGTTGAAAATAACCTTCTTTGTAACATAAGCCAATTCCAACTAATGGTAGCCCAAGATCACTCGCAGATTTTAAATGATCACCCGAAAGGACACCGAGACCACCAGAATATACTTGCAAGCATTCCGTCAACCCAAATTCGGCAGAAAAGTAAGCAATAAATTTATCACCGTTATATTTATAATTTTTCTGATACCAGCTTTTCTCTTCAAGATAAACATTGAGATGAACCGAAACACGGTTCATGTGTGATATAAAGCTATCATCATTTGCTATTTCATTTAATCTATCTTGACTAATCTTACCAAGCATTAATACCGGATTATGATGAGTATCTTCCCATAATTTCCGGTCTAATCTTCTGAACAACTCTATTGCGTCATGATTCCATGTCCAGAACAGATTATAAACTATTTCACGCAATGGTTCTAATTTTTCAGGTAAAGAAGGAATTACATTAAATCTTCCTATATAATTTGCCATCCGGTTCTCCGATTGTAAGCGAATATCATTTGCTGAGCAAATTTAATATTTATTTTTTGAATAATTAACTATTTCTTAATGAGAGGAATTATTTCAGACCTCATGATGGTAAGATAATCTGTGAATATGACTAATAATCTTAGAGATCCGAGATAACTAGTTGCGTTTTTTTCTTTCTGGAACAATTTAGTATTTATGAATATAAAAGCAATAAATCATATTTATATAATAGTGTTTTACAACCTAATGATTTTTAGTAAATTTGCTTTATAACAAGCTCCCGGCATAATGAATTACTTAATTAGTTTAGCAATAGGATACTTAATCGGCTCTTTTCCAACTGCTTTCATTATTTTAAAAAAGGCTCGTGATCTAGATATAACCCAAACCGGTTCCGGAAATGTAGGCGCGCTAAATTCATTTCGAGTAACAAAATCAAAACGGATTTTTTTATTAGTCTTAATTATAGATTTCTTAAAAGGTTTTCTAAGTGTAATGTTCTCTGTCCTACTATTTGGACCTGAATTTATTTTTCCAATGCTTAGTATTATTGCAGCAGTATTTTCACATTGTTATTCCCCATGGATTAATCAAAAAGGCGGTAAAGGTTTAGCAACGGCTACCGGCGGCACATTAGGTTTATCAGTGCCTATTATTATAATATGGATTTTTATGTGGAGTGTACTATATCAATTTCGCAGAGATATAAATTTTGCAAGTGTTTATGCTTCAGTTATGACAGCTCTCTCATCAGTTTTCGGTTTTTCTGTTATGAATAAATTTTCTTACTTCCACGCTCACAGTAAATTTGAATTCGGTTTTCTTGTAACTATTGTGATGTTAATTATAATTTCCAAACACTCATCCCCATTAAAAGAAAGATTAATGAAAAAAATAAATTAGGAATTAACTATGAATAGATTTAAACATATTCTTTTTTCATCTGCTGTTACACTAATTATAGCGTCTGTTGTTTTTACAATCTTTATTAAGAACGATTCGACGAGTAGCAATTATCTTAGTTCAATTTTAAATCAACCCTCATCAAATAATTTACTGCGTCAACAAATAAATTCTACATTAGATAGTGAGAGACAAAATATTATTACTAAAACTGTTGCTGAAGTTAGTCCTGCTATTGTTGGAATAAATGTAACAGAACTACGACAATACCGTGATCCACTTAGTACGGATCCATTCTGGAGACAGTTTTACGGTGATAGAGTTTATAACCAACAAGTAAAAAGTCTTGGGAGTGGAGCGATAATAACATCAGATGGATATATATTAACTAATGATCACGTAGCAGGTGCCGCAATAGAAACAATTGTTACTCTTACAGATGGAAGGCAATATAACGCTAAAGTAGTTGGCAGTGATAAAATATCTGATGTTTGCCTTCTCAAAATTGATGCGAAAGATCTCCCCTATATTAAATTTGGAAATTCCGATAATATAATTATAGGCGAGTGGGCAATTGCACTTGGCAATCCCTTTGGACTCTTTGATATTAATGATAAACCAACCGTAACTGTTGGTGTTATTAGCTCAACCGGAATGAATATTGGGACAATGGATGACCGTACATATCTAAACATGCTTCAAACAGATGCGGCGATTAACAGTGGAAACAGCGGCGGGCCTTTAGTTAATGCTGTTGGTGAGTTTATAGGAATGAATACTCTTATATTACAATCTCAAGATGCACAACGATATGGATTAAATTTTGGAAGTATTGGAGTTGGTTTTGCGATACCTGTAAATAAAATCAAAAAAGTTGTAGCTGAATTAAAGGAAAAAGGGAAAGTTGATCGCGATTTTTGGACAGGTTTAAGTATACTTACTATAAATGAATCAATAGCTAAAACTTACAATTTGAAATCATCAAGAGGCGTTGTAGTTACACAGGTAGCAAAAAATTCACCTGCATCTAAGGCAGGACTTTTAATTGAAGACATTATTACGGGAATTAATGATTTTAAAATTAATGACGACATCACATTGATTGGAATATTTCAGGAATACAGAACTGGAGATTTAGTAAAAATCAAAATACTCAGAGATGGAAAAGAGCAAGTCCTTACTATGAAATTGGAGAGGAAATAAATGATAGAGAGATACACTCGTCCCGAGATGGGAAAGATTTGGAATGACCAATTCAAATTAGAAACTTGGTTGAAGATTGAGATTCTTGCTTGTGAAGCTCGTGCAAAAATGGGAGAAATTTCTAAATCTGATTTTGAACAAATAAAGAATAAATCCAAATTTGATCTCAAACGAGTGTTGGAAATTGAAGAAACTACAAAGCACGATGTAATTGCATTTTTAACAAATGTAGCTGAAAATGTTGGTCCCACTTCCAGACATATCCATTATGGAATGACATCTTCAGATGTATTGGATACTGCTCTAGCTATTCAAATGAAAACAGCCGGTGAACTTCTTCTAAAAGATTTAAATGAATTAAAACTAGTTTTAAAAAAACGTGCAATTGAACATAAAAAAACTATTTGTGTGGGAAGAAGCCATGGGATCCATGCAGAAGCTTATTCAATGGGTTTGAAATTTGCTCTTTGGTTTGAAGAAGCAAAAAGAAATATCGAACGCCTTCAGCGTGCAATTGATTCAGTTAGTACAGGAAAAATTTCCGGTGCAGTCGGAACTTTTGAACATCTTTCTCCAAATGTTGAAGAATATGTTTGTAAAAAACTCGGTTTGAAACCAGAACCAGTTGCAACACAAGTTGTGCAAAGAGATCGTCACGCAGAATTCATTTCAGTGCTTGCAATAATTGGTTCTTCATTAGAAAAAATTGCAATCGAAATTCGACACCTTCAGAGAACAGAAGTGTTGGAAGCAGAAGAATATTTTTCAAAAGGTCAAAAAGGTTCTTCGGCAATGCCTCATAAAAGAAATCCTATTGTGAGCGAAAGAATTACCGGCATTGCAAGAATCCTTCGTGGAAACTCCATTGCAGCTTTAGAAAATGTATCTCTCTGGCATGAACGTGATATTTCCCATTCATCTGTTGAACGTGTTATTATTCCAGATTCTTGTATTGCACTTGATTATGCTTTAGGGCTTACAATAAAACTAATAGATAATTTAATTATCTATCCGGAAAACATGCTGAAGAATCTTAATCTCACCCGCGGATTAATCTTCTCCCAAACTGTACTGCTTAAACTTACTGAGAAAGGAATGTCGCGTGAAGATGCTTACCAGATAGTTCAAACCTCTGCCATGAAAGTCTGGGAGGATTCCTCTAAGAATCTCAAAGACGAACTATCAAATTCGCCTGAAGTTAAAAAATTCTTATCCAATAAAGAGATTGGGGAGTTATTCGATACTAGTAAACTCTTGAAGAATATTGATCATATTTTTAAGAGATCAGTAAACCTTAATTAATCTAATCCTACTAAGAGACAGAAAACTATCTCCCTTTCACTTTTTCCTTCATTTTTGTCAATTTTCTAATATTTCTTGACAAATTATTTTTCCTTCAATATATTGGCACTCGCTAATTTAGAGTGCTAATCAAATAAATCATAATAGGAGGTCAAACTATGGCAGATTTTAAAATCAAACCATTAGGCGACAGAGTAATTGTTAAAGCAAAAGAAGCAGAAGAAACCACAAAAGGTGGTATCATTCTTCCCGATACAGCAAAAGAAAAACCAATTGAAGGAACTGTAGTTGCAGTTGGTGCAGGAAAAGTTACCGAAGAAGGCAAACTTGTAGCAATGAATGTTAAAGTTGGAGATGTAGTTCTCTACGGTAAATACTCAGGGACAGAAGTTAAAATTGACGGCGAAGAATATCTGATCATGCGTGAAAGTGACATTTACGGAATAGTTAAATAAAAAAAGTTTGAAAAATAAATCGGAGAAATACTATGGCAGCAAAAATCGTAGAATATAGCACTGATGCTAGAAGTTCACTTAAAGCAGGTGTAGATAAACTAGCTAACGCAGTTAAAGTTACACTTGGACCGAAAGGAAGAAATGTAATTATTGATAAAAAATTCGGTGCTCCAACTGTAACTAAAGATGGTGTTACAGTAGCAAAGGAAATCGAACTTGAAAACCCGGTTGAGAACATGGGTGCTCAGATGGTTCGTGAAGTTGCTTCAAAAACAAGTGATGTAGCCGGAGACGGAACAACAACGGCAACTGTTCTCGCTCAAGCAATTTACCGTGAAGGATTAAAGAATGTAACTGCCGGTGCAAATCCAATGGATTTGAAACGCGGTATTGATCTCGCAGTTGTAAAAGTAATCGAGTTTTTGAAATCAAGCAGTAAAGAAGTTGGCGGGAGAGAAGAAATTGCTCAAGTCGGTTCAATCTCAGCTAACAACGATAAAACAATTGGGAACTTGATTGCCGACGCAATGGAAAAAGTTGGTAAAGATGGTGTTATCACTGTAGAAGAAAGTAAATCAGCAGAAACTTCTCTTGAAGTTGTTGAAGGTATGCAGTTTGACCGCGGTTATCTGTCTCCATACTTTGTTACTAATTCAGAATCAATGGAAGCTTCATTAGAAGATGCATACATATTAATTCACGATAAAAAAATCTCAGCTATGAAAGATCTTCTTCCTGTTCTTGAAAAAATTGCTCAAGCTGGTAAACAACTTTTAATTATCGCTGAAGATCTTGAAGGTGAAGCTCTGGCAACATTAGTCGTAAACAAATTACGCGGAACGTTAAAAGTTTGTGCAGTTAAGGCTCCCGGCTTTGGCGATAGAAGAAAAGCAATGTTAGAAGATATTGCGGTTCTTACAAACGGAACAGTTATTTCTGAGGAACGCGGCTTCAAGCTCGAGAATGCTACTCTTGAATATTTAGGTAAAGCTAAAAAAATTAATATTGATAAAGACAATACAACAATAGTTGAAGGTGCTGGTAAATCAGACGACATTAAGAAAAGAATAAATGAAATCAAATCTCAAATAGAAAAGACAACTTCAGATTATGATAAAGAAAAATTGCAGGAGAGACTTGCAAAACTTTCTGGCGGTGTTGCAGTATTGAAGATCGGTGCAGCTACTGAAGTTGAAATGAAAGAGAAAAAAGCTCGTGTTGAAGATGCACTTCATGCAACCCGTGCTGCAGTTGAAGAAGGTATTATTGCTGGTGGTGGAGTTTCTATGGTAAGAGCTATTGCTTCCTTAGAAAAACTTCAAGGCGAAAATCCTGATCAGAATACCGGTATCAAGATCATTGCCAAGGCATTAGAAGAACCGTTAAAGCAGATTGCTGCTAATGCTGGTTTTGAAGGCGCAGTAGTTTTGAACAAAGTTCTTGAAGGTAAAAATGATTTCGGATTTAATGCAGCTTCCGAGAAATATGAGAACTTAGTTAAGAGCGGCGTTATTGATCCGACAAAAGTTGCAAGAACCGCATTAGAAAATGCTGCTTCAGTTTCCGCATTACTACTTACCACAGAAGCTGTTGTGTATGAAAAGAAAGAAGAAGAGAAACCAATGCCTCCAATGCCTCACGGAGGAATGGACGGAATGTATTAAGAGTTAATATTCAATGTTATGAAAAAACCCCGATGGCAAGTCGGGGTTTTTTATAAACTGTTTTCAGAAAAAAAATCTGTTACCTTACTTCATCAATTCCCTCTTAAAATATTCTAAAGTAATTCTAAGTCCATCTTCCCTACTTACTCTCGGCTCCCATCCCAAGACTGATTTTGCTTTACTTATATCTGGTTGACGAACTTTTGGATCATCTGTTGGTAATTCTTTATAAATAATTTTGCTTTTAGAATTAGTTAAGCGAATTACTTCTTTGGCAAAATCTTCGATAGTAATTTCATTTGGGTTACCAATATTTACAGGTAAAGTCTCATGTGATAATAACAGCTTAAAAATTCCATCAACCAAATCATCAACATAACAGAAACTTCTAGTTTGCAAGCCATCACCAAACACAGTAATATCTTCATTCTTCAAAGCTTGAGAAATAAAAGCCGGTAACGCACGACCATCATCAAGACGCATTCTGGAACCATAGGTGTTGAATATTCGAACTATTCTAGTATCAAGATTATGAAAGTTATGATAAGCCATCGTTAATGCTTCAGCAAATCGTTTTGCTTCATCGTATACACCACGTGGACCCACAGGATTTACATTGCCCCAATAGTCCTCGCTTTGAGGATGAATAAGAGGGTCACCATAAACTTCTGATGTTGAAGCTAAAAGAAATGTTGCTTTTTTTTCTTTGGCCAAACCGAGAGCTTTGTGTGTGCCGAGTGAACCAACCTTTAACGTCTGAATGGGATATTTTAAATAATCAATTGGACTTGCCGGAGACGCAAAGTGTAGGATAAAGTCAACGTCAGAAGAAATTTGTATAAAATTTGTTACATCTAAATTTATATACTGAAAATTTTTATTTGTTACTAAATGTTCAATATTTTCAAATCGACCCGTGAGTAAATTATCTATACAAATAACTTTGATATCTTCATCTATAAGCTTATCACAAAGATGAGAACCAAGAAAACCTGCACCCCCGGTAACTACAGCAACTTTTTTTTCCATTTGCAGTATTTTTACACGACTTTTCTTAAAGTAATTTGGCTATAACCGAATATTAAGATTAAAATTTTTAATACTTTCTTTATTACTCTTCGAGCAAACGAGAAATCTTTAATGATGAAATAAAACTACCAATAAAACCTAATGCGAGTCCGATTAACAAAATAATTAAATTCATTAATTTGATCGGATTAATAAAATTAAAATTAATAAAAACCTTAGCCAATAAAATCGAAATAACGCTTAATAAAAGAATACAAATAAGAGATGATATAAAACCAATTATAATACCATTTAATATCAGTGGAATTTTCATCGTACTAATTTGAGCACCAACTAATTTCATTGTTAGATAATGATTTCTATTACCATACATCTGTATTTTATTATTACTGTAGACGAGATAAGTTGCTAAAAGTATTAGTGTAATTGATAGGAAATAAATTACATATTCAAATGATTTTAATAAATTCAAAATCCGCAGAACTGTTTTGTAATCATAAATAACTTCTGTAACACCCTTCATTTTTCTAATTTGATCAGTTAACTGTTCAATATTCGTTTCATTCAACGGTTGCGGTTTGAATTTAACAACAAAAGAATTCGGTAAGGGATTCTCATCAAGCACTGATCTAAAATCCTGACCGGTTTCTTTGACAAAATTTATTACTGCTTGATCCTTATTAACAAACGCAACTGATTGAACTGATATGATTTTTTGAATTTCAACTTTTAAATCATCAATTTCATTTTGACTTAAATTTTCATTTAGATAAACATTTACCTCAATAGATTGTTTTATTTGATCGGAGAACTTATTTGCGCTGAATACAAGAAAAATTGAAATAGTGCTTAAGATTACTGCAATAGTAGTTATAGTTATTGTAATTGCAGTAGCAAGAGATGATTTTCTAAATATTCTAAATGCCTCTCGGAAATAAAATATTATCATAAGTTTTAAAAATTTGATTCATCAGCCCAGCGGAGTATTTTCCATTTTTTATTTTCGTCTTTAGCGAGAGTTAAATTTACTCTACCGTCCACAAAAATAATATCCGTTGGGTTAAATGTTATTGTTAAATTAAAACTTCTTATTATTCTTGTTGAATCACCAGTCATTGAAACTATATTATTCCAAATTAGATCCAACCGTTGAGAATTTTGGAACAGACCATTCGTAACTTTCATTTCATCCTCTCGTCCCCAGGAAATATCAGCTCCAAGATCGTAATCACGGTACGTAAATGTAAAGTTTTTATCTAATACCTGTCTATAAATCAGCGTGTCTTTAAATGTATAGGCATATTGAAAATTTTGGAATACTCCTCCAATATCAGTTTGGCCGCTTATTAATCCTTCATTGCTTCCCAGATTTTCATCAATGCTTGGAGCAAACGGATTGATGCAGCTGTTCGCCGCAAAAATTATTAAACAGTAAAAGAATATCCGTTTAATACAACCTCCCTTTTAATTCACTCCAACTTGAATAATTATCTTTTCGTAAATCATACCATTCGCCAATTACCCATTGATTTCTACTATCCAAATAAATTTTAAATTGAACGGAACCCTTGTACTCACCAGAAATTGTTTGATCATTTGCCAGAAAAGACAGTGAATAATCATACTGATAAACAGCACTATCTCCAAGTTGTGTATTGTTGCCGTTGCTTAATGTAAGAGTAATTGATTGACCGTCTTTTGATCTTGCTTTCATATTTTTAAAATACTGTGTTTCTGAATCTATGTTCCAACCGATCAATCCCGGGTATTGCGATACAAGGCCTGCCGCTGCTATGAACTTAAATTTTCTATTTGAAAATGAAGGATCTACAAAACAAATTAAATAATTCTCTAAGATTTTATTCTGTATGGATGAAACAAAATTACCGAATAATATATCCGGCGTTGTTGCGGGTATATTACTATTTCCTACTGTATTGGGTTGTTCGGGATCTCTCGTTGTTAAAATATCACATGAGATAAGAGAGAACATTAAAAATGCAATTATTATCTTTTTCATTTTTTGAAAAATAATATTAATCGTGAAGAGTTTTGTTCATCATAATTGCTTCCATCATAATCACCAAAAGCAGAAACCCGTGTAAAACCAATTCTTTTGAATTCCGTTTCAATTTCATTTTTTGAATATAACCTTACAGATTCAATAAAATGTTGTTCTTCCAAATCTTTTTTAATATGGATTTCTTTTATAACTCTGTCTTTAACAACTTTTCTTTTTTCAATAATTATTTTATTATCAATTACCTTCTTACTTTCACCTGTTAAATTCGCCAAAAGAAAATTTTTGTTTAAGTAATCTAAAACATAAAAACCATTTTCGTTTAGCAAACTGTAAGCGGTATTAATGAACTTGAAATTCTCCTCATTATTCTTAAAATATCCAAAACTTGTAAAAAGATTTATTATCAGATCAAATTTTTTTCTAAAATAAATATTTCTTAGGTCTGCACATACAAAATTATTTTCTAATGATTTTTTCTTAGCATTATCTTGAGCTTTCAAAAGAAGGGTTTTACTCAGATCAAAACCAATAACCTTAAATCCTCTTGATGCTAAATATATAGAATGCCTGCCCGCACCGCATGCTGCATCAAGAATAGAATTTTGTTTAATTAATTTTGTTTGTCTAAGAATTAATTCAAGCAGCTTGGTCGCATCATCATCATCCCGGTGTTGATAAACAGATAAATATTCTTCAGAACTGAACCAATTCTTAAACCAGTTTTCCATCAAAGGGAAATTCTTCCTATAAATGCGCGTCCTATTGTTGCCGAGTCGGCAAATTCCAAATCACCGCCGATTGGAAGCCCTCTTGCAATTCTAGAAACTTTAATTGGTAGATCTTTTAATAATTTTATAAGGTATAATGATGTAGTATCACCTTCCGAATCGGGATTCATGGCAAGTATAATTTCTTTTACTTCATCATTCTTAAGACGTGAAAGAAGTTCTTTAATTTTTAGTGAATCAACCGTGATTCCAGCTAAAGGATTTAATACACCGCCAAGCACGTGATAAAGTCCATTGTATTCATTTGTTTTTTCAATCGCAATCACATCACTTGCATCTTCAACAACACAAATGATCGAGCGGTCACGTTTTGTGCTTTTACAAACATCACATATTTCTTCTTCTGAAATATTAAAACATTCTTGACAAAACCGAATTTTCTCTTTTAAATCAATCAACGATTTAACCAATGCATCAACATTTTGCTGATCATTTTTTAGAATATGAATTGCCAAACGTTGTGCAGTTTTTCTGCCAATGGATGGTAACTTACTTAATTCATCAATCGCTTTTTGTAATGGTTCGGCTATCAGCATTTAAAATCCAGGTAGATTCATGCCAGGAGGCATCATTCCCTTTGTAATTGCACCCATCTCATCTTCAGCCATTTTCCCGGCCGACTGTAGTGCTTTATTTACAGCAGCAACAACAAGATCTTCCAACATTTCCTTATCACCGCTTTTAGCAATTTCTTCATCTATTACAATAGAAATAATTTCCTTCTTTCCATTGGCTGTTGCTTTAACCATACCGCCGCCGCTTTCTTCTGTAACAGTTTTATTTTCCAATTCAGCTTGAACTTTTGCCATGTCAGACTGCATCTTCTGAACTTGTTTAAGCATATCCTGCATATTCAACTTCATTATTCCTCCGGATTACAAATTGATTAGCTTTTTTGTAGAATTTAATGATTTCTTTCATGTTTCTTGCGGACGAAAGTTAGCAAAAAAAAGTTTCACAAGAAATTAAACGTAGAAAATATTACATTTGTGCCGTTATTCTGATAAATGCTTTCCATTTTCAACTGTTAACTAATCAAATGATGATAACTAAATACGGATTAAGTACATTTCTATTTTGTGCCGGTTTTTCGGTTATTTTAATAATCTTTTCCTTGTTTATTCAAAATCACTGGATCAAATACCCGATCTTAATTCTTAGCATAACTTTCTTATTATTTTGTATTAATTTCTTCAGAGATCCGGAAAGGAATACACCTGACAAAAAAAATGTTATTGTATCACCGGCAGACGGCGAAATAGTAATTGTGAAAGATGTGATAGACAATGAATTCTTAAAAGAAAAAGGTAAGCAGATTTCTATTTTTATGTCACCTCTTAATGTTCATGTAAATCGAATTCCAATAGACGGTAAAGTTGATTATTTTAATTACTTAAAAGGTGAATACCTTGTAGCTTTTCATGAAAAAGCAGATAAACGTAATGAACGAACTGAAATTGGCATAACCAGTAAATATGGAAAAGTCTTTTTTACACAAGTTGCCGGATTTATTGCCCGCAGGATTGTATGTTCAATTCAAGTTGGAGATTCTGTGAAGATCGGAGAACGATTTGGTATGATAAAATTCGGCAGCCGTTCCGATGTGATCGTTCCTACTAATTGGAAATTGAAAGTAAAACTTGGTGATAAAGTAACTGCAGGTGAAACAATACTATTCGAGATCGAATAATGAATAAAATTCCATTCCCAAAATCATTTATTGCTAATACCGTAACCGCCTTAAATGCAGTATGCGGATTTATATCAATTGTATTTGCTTCACAAGGCGAATTCCGTATCGCATCTATTATGATAATTGCTGCTGCCAGTTTTGATTTATTAGACGGCATAGTAGCCCGATTATTAAACACATCCAGCCGATTCGGTGTTGAACTTGATTCTCTTTCCGATATTGTAAGTTTTGGCGCTGCGCCGGCATTTCTAATTTACAAATCCTATATGTTTCAACTTGGCGGGTTGGGAATATTACTAAGTTCTTGCCTCTTGGTTTTTGGTTCTTTGCGACTCGCTAGATTTAATATTCAAGTTGAAGATCTTAACACCAAAGCCGATTTCAAAGGATTGCCAATTCCTCTTTCAGCGATTACGGTTTCCCTTTTTGTTTTATCATTTTTTAGAAATGGTATTATTATCGAACCATATACTAAAATGATAATTCCGTTGATTGTTTTATTATCACTACTTATGGTTAGTAAGATAAGATATAATGCTTTGCCAAAATTGCGAAAGAAAGACATTAAACAGAAGATTTATTTATTTGGAATTTTAATCGTTGCATTAATTTTAGCAATTGTCACCAACGGAGAAATTCTTTTTTATATTTTTATTGGAATAGTTCTATTCGGAATTTTTAGAAAGATTTACTACTTAGCACTCAGTAAAAAAGATGAGAATGGCAACGGATCAACCTTAACGGAGAATTAAAGTGTTCAAAGCAACTGTCATTATTAAGAGAAGACCAAAGATTTTGGACCCGCAAGGGAAAGCAGTTGAACAAGGTGCGAAACTTCTTGGCTTTAATAATGTTAAACAAACAAGAATAGGCAAATACATAGAATTCTTTGTGGATACAACTGATAAAAAAATAGCTGAGAATGAAGTTCGCGAATATTCCGAAAAACTCCTTTCTAACCCTATAATGGAAGATTTTGTTTATACTTTGGAAGAAGTTAAATGAAACCAAAATTTGGAGTTGTTGTTTTCCCCGGTTCTAATTGCGATCATGACGCTTACTATTCTCTGAAAAAAGTTTTGGGATATCAAGCAGAATTTATTTGGCATAAGGATAAAGATTTAAAAGGAAGTGATGTAATTATTCTTCCAGGAGGATTTTCATACGGAGATTATCTCCGTACCGGTGCTATTGCCAGATTTTCACCTATAATGGATTCTGTATATAAGTTTGCAGAAAACGGCGGTGTTGTTATTGGTATTTGTAATGGTTTCCAAATTCTTTTAGAGATAGGCTTGTTGCCCGGAGTTATGATAAAAAACGAATCATTAAAGTTTGTGTGCAAGGATGTTTATCTTAATATAGAGAATAGGGAAAATATTTTTACAAAATCTATAAAACAAAATATTTTGAAAATACCAATTGCTCATGGTGATGGTAATTATTTTACAGATGAAATAACTTTAAAAGAACTCGAGCAGAACAATCAAATATTATTTCGTTATGTTTCATCAGATGGAAAAGTTAATTCGGAATCTAATCCGAATGGTTCTTTTATGAACATAGCTGGAATAATGAACAAGAAAAAAAATGTAATGGGATTAATGCCACATCCTGAACGATGCTGTAATCCCCTTCTTGGGAATATTGATGGCTCTTTAATTTTTAGATCAGTTGCAAAGCACTTTCTTAACTAGAAAAATAATAACAATAAATAGAGGTAATTATGTTTGGAAATTTGGGAGCAGGAGAAATACTTTTAATTGTCCTTGTGATTTTAATACTCTTCGGTTCTAAAAAAATTCCGGAATTAGCCCAAGGAATTGGTAAAGGAATGAGAGAATTTAAAAAAGCATTAAATGATGTTCAGGAAGACATTAAGATTTCCGATAAGAAAGATTCCACAGACGAAAAAAAATAATTTAATAGATTCTTAATTCCTCCGGTGATCTAATTGCTGAACTACAATAATCACTCCGAAAAAATTTCTTTGATCAAAGAGAACAAACTTTCTCTACGCGAGAATGTTGCCTTCTTTCTCAAGCGTATAAAAGACAATTCCGGTCTTAATGCTTTCAATTTTGTTTTTGAAGATTGTATTGAAAGCGCAGACTTTATCGAAATGAAAATAAAGAGCGGCAATGCGGGCAAACTAGCCGGTATGATAATAGCTGTAAAAGACGTACTGGCAATAAAAGATCGCCCATTAACTTGCTCTTCAAATATCCTAAAAGATTTCCACTCTTTATATACGGCAACAGCAGTTCAAAAATTGATTGACGAAGACGCAATAATAATTGGCAAAACTAACTGCGATGAATTTGCTATGGGCTCATCAAATGAGAACTCAGCATTTGGTGCTGTTAAAAATCCTGTTGATCATTCACGAGTCCCAGGCGGCTCGAGCGGTGGATCTGCCGTTGCAATTGCTGCAAATCTTTGTGATGTTTCCTTCGGAACAGATACGGGCGGTTCAATTCGCCAGCCGGCAGCCTTCTGCGGTATTTACGGACTCAAACCAACTTACGGAAGAGTATCGCGTTACGGCTTAACAGCCTTTGCATCATCATTCGATACCATTGGCCCGTTTGCAAAAAATATTTATGATATTGCACTTGTTCTCTCGGTTATTTCAGGTTATGATCCTAAAGATTCTACAAGCCAGAATGTTGATGTAACCGATTTCAGTTCTTATCAAAGATCTGAGAGGAAATTTAAAATCGGTTTGCCTAAAGAATATTTTGCAGAAGGATTGAACGAAGAGATTAAAAGTGCCATTCTTAAAAAAGTTGAATCACTTAAAAATGCCGGACATGAAATAATCAACATTGAACTTCCGCACACTGAATATTCAATTGCAACATATTATATTCTTACAACAGCGGAAGCGTCTTCTAATCTTGCACGCTTTGATGGTGCACGTTATGGTTACCGTTCAAAAGATAGCGGCACTTTAAGAAATATGTATCTCAATTCCCGGTCCGAAGGATTTGGTTCAGAAGTTAAAAGAAGAATTATGCTCGGCACTTATGTTTTATCAGCCGGATATTACGACGCTTATTACCGCAAAGCGCAAAAAGTTAGAAGATTATTGAAACAAGATTTCGATAATGCTTTTGAGAAAGTTGATCTGATTATTACACCAACTACTCCAACTACCGCATTTAAGTTAGGCGAAAAATCAAACGACCCTCTTGAAATGTATCTTGAAGATATTTATACAACCTCAGCAAATCTTGTTGGTATTCCTGGGATTAGTATTCCCATAGGAAAAGATAACCAAGGTTTACCTATTGGAATGCAGATAATGGCAAATCAGTTTGAAGAAAATAAATTATTAACATTCTGTTCGGATTTTTGATAGGTAAAATTCATTAACCTTTCTTAATTTTGTCCGGTCAGTTTTTGAAATCAATAATTTAAGGAATAGATATGAGTATTCTTCTTGACAAAAAAACACGTGTATTAGTTCAAGGAATTACAGGCGGTGAAGGTTCTTTTCATACTAAACAAATGATCGAGTACGGTACGAATGTAGTTGCAGGTGTAACACCCGGAAAAGGCGGTCAAAAATTTGAAGACACAAATGTTGCCATCTTTAATACTGTGGCAGAAGCTGTTAAAGCAACCAAAGCGAATGCATCTGCTATTTTCGTCCCGCCTCCTTTTGCAGCTGATGCAATTCTTGAATCTGCAAATGCAGGTATTAAATTTATTGTTTGCATCACGGAAGGTATTCCAGCTAAAGATATGATCGCAGTTTATAATTCTATTAAAGAAAAAAATGTAAGATTGGTTGGACCAAATTGCCCCGGTGTTATTTCCCCCGGAAAAGCAAAAATCGGAATTATGCCAGGCTTCATTCACAAACAAGGTAAAGTTGGAGTAGTATCACGCAGCGGCACATTAACCTATGAAGCAGTTAAACAACTTTCCGATCTTGGTATTGGGCAATCAACTTGTGTTGGAATCGGCGGCGATCCAATTATCGGTTCACGATTTATTGATGTAATAAAATTATTCAATGAAGACCGCGATACGGAAGGAATAGTAATGATCGGTGAAATTGGCGGAAGTGCAGAAGAAGAAGCTGCAGAGTTCATTAAGAAAAATGTTAGGAAACCCGTTGTTGGATTTATTGCCGGCAGAACAGCACCTCCGGGAAGAAGAATGGGTCACGCAGGAGCTATTATTTCCGGTGGTAAAGGAACTGCAGTTGAAAAAATGACAGCAATGAAGAAAGCAGGTATTCATGTTGTTGAAAGTCCTGCTGCAATAGGAATTACCATGAAGAAAGCTTTGAATAATGGGAAAAAGAAAATATCAAATAAGAAAAAAGCTGTGAAGAAAATTGTAACGAAAAAAGTATCGCCAAAGAAAAAAAATAAAAAGAAGAAATAATGGAGAGAAAATTGAATAATAAAACACTCGCAATTCTTAAACCGGATTGCGTGAAAAAGAATTTGATAGGCAAAGTAGTAACTTTAATACAAAACGCCGGATTTAAAGTTTCAGCTATGAAAATGGTTAAGTTAACTTCGGATGCAGCAAAAGGATTTTACGCGATTCATAATGGAAAACCTTTCTTCAATGATTTGATAACATACATGACTTCCGGTCCTTGTGTGCCTATTGCACTTGAGAAAGATAATGCAGTTGAGGATTTCCGTAAATTAATCGGCGCAACTGATCCGGCAAAAGCAGCAGAAGGAACAATCAGAAAATTATATGCCGATAGTATTCAAGAAAATATTGTTCATGGATCAGATTCCGATGAGAACGCTGCAATAGAAATTTCTCACTTTTTTTCCCGCAAAGAAATTCTAGATATAAATGGTTTCTAAATTTTTAGATACTTCCCTTTTTAACGAGATGATAAGGGAAGAATTTTTAATCATAAAATGAGAATCACATGAAAAGTAAATTAATTGGAATTGCATTACTTCTTTTATTACTTGTTATAGGAATTGGATGTGGTAAGAAAGATGAGAAGCAAAATAACCAGCCGGCAGTAAGTGCTGAAGAATTAAACAATCTGAAAAGCGTTGACTTGAATGGACAGAAAGTTTTTCTGAAATATAAATTTGAGAAAGGTGAACAACTTCGTTATAAATTAATTACAGTTACTTCTTCCCGGCAAACAATAAAAGCTGATTCGTTAATGAAATCAACCGGTGACCAAACATTAACCTACTTTTTCGATATTGAAGTTTTAGAAGTTGATCCGGATAATATCGCAGAACTTTCAATTAATATTTCTCAAATTATTTTTGACGGTCTCATCAACGGACAAAAAATGCACTACGACACTAAAACAAATGTATCCAAAGAGGAAAAATTAAAATATGTTGAATTTGAAACTGTATCGAATACTCCATTCAGAGCAAGAGTAAATCAAAAAGGAGAAATTTTAGAAGTAACAAGAGTTGATAAGATGGTTGATAAAATGATGGCCATTCAACCTGAAATGCAAAAAATAACTGCCGATCAAAAATCAGCTTTGTTAAAAAATATTAGCGAAGGTGAACTTAAACCGAGGACACAACTTCTATTTAGAGAATTAACCACGAATGAAGTTGGCAAAGATTCAGCTTGGCAGAAATCAACGCCGGCAAATTTAGGTGTGTTCAAACTTGAAAATATTATCAACTATAAAGTAAATGATTTTGTAAAAGTCGGTGATGATAAAGCAGCCAAGCTTTCAGCAGTACTTTCGGTAAAATGGTCCGGTGACAAAAAAGGTACTGATAACGGAGTAAACTTTTTATTTGATGATCCTAAAGTTTCCGGTGGAGGTACAATTCTTTTTAATATAGATAAAGGTAAGGTTATACGAGGTGAAACAACTACCAACATCGAAATGGGTGTTCAGATTGATGCAAAAGATTCAATGAAAAAAATGAAAAGAACTTTCCGCAAAGATACTTCCGTAAACAAAAATATTGTTGAACTGTTATAGTATTTCATATACTGAATGAGTGAAGAGTCTAATTGAGTTGAGAGATTCTTCACTACATTCAATGCAACAACTATTTTTTTATACCTACGACAATCTTCGATCCTTCCACAGCTTTCACAATAATTGCAGAATCATGACTGATATAATCACCTTCTGTGACTACATCAATTCTTTGTTCGTTAATTATTGCAGAACCAGCTGGGCGTAAATCCGTTAATGCAATTCCTTCAACTCCTATAAGATGATCAAAGATTGGCTTTGCAGTATAACCAGATTTCCCGGGAACGTGTTCTTGTAAAATTAGTCTATTCCAAATATTTGTCTTGGGTAATATTTTTGAAAGCAAATAAATAAATATTCCGGTTCCCACAAATACTGCAGCTAATTGTATAATCGCAACAGATATTAATGACCTGTCTGTTATTTCAAAATCACCGATGAGACCAAGAAATAAACCTGTTATCATTAGTATTATTCCTAATACACCAACAATACCAAATCCCGGTATGATAAATATTTCGATCAAGAGAAGAATAACACCAACAATAAAAATTACAATTTCTATTACTGAGGCTAACTGAAGAATATATCCTGAACCAAAAAATAAAACGAGAGCAATAACAGCAATCGTCCCGGGTAAACCCCAGACTCCCATTTTTATTTCCGTGAATATTCCCAGAAGACCAATCATAATCAGCAAAGAAGAAACTATCGGATTGTTTAAGAATCTAACAAAATTTTCAGCCCAGTTTGAACTAATTGTTAACTCTTCAGCTTTGTCAAAACCAAAAGCTTTTTTTACGTCTTCAAGATTAGTTAAAACCGTATCAGCCATTTTATATTTGAGAGCTTCTTCTGCCGTAAGTGTAATCAATTTTGTGCTGTCATCTTTTAGATCAGCTACAGAAATTGTTTCATCAACCATGCCTTGTGCAATATCTGTCCGACGATTATTTTTTTCGGCAGTTGCTCTCATTTCAGAGCGCATATACGATTGATATTTTTCAGATTGCTTCTGTCCGGATTGGTCTACTACCGTTGAAGCGCCGATTGAAGCCCCGGGAACCATAACAATTTTCTCGCATGATAAAGCAATCAAAGCGCCGGCTGAGATTGCACGCTTATCAATGAATGCAATTGTTCTGACTTTACTGTTAAGAATAGCATCTTTGATTTGTGTCGCCGCATCAACTCTTCCGCCGAACGTATTAATCTTAAAAATTATTGCATTAGCAAAATTCTTTTCAGCTTCTTCAACTACCCGTTTTACATAGGGTGCAATTCCAAGATCAATTTCACCCTCAATATTTCCAATATAAATTTTTTGATGCTGTGCAGTTATACTATTTAACAATGCTAATGTGAGTATAACAAAAAATAAAATTGAGCGTCTCAAGGTTTTCTCATATGAAGTGAATAATTACATGATCTACTTACTCAAAAAGAAGAAATTATTCAATAGAAATGATTAGCGATTTATGAAGGCATAATTCAATATCTTATAAACAAGTTTAGCGGCAACGTAATTTGATGAAGGTGAGTATTTTGACGGTGCTAATTCAACAACATCAAATCCCACAATATTTTTTTCGAGTCCTACAATTTTAAGAAGATCCATTGTTTCATCCCAAAATAATCCGCCAGGTTCAGTCGTTCCGGTTGCAGGTAGAAGTGAGGGATCAAATCCGTCAACATCAAACGTGATGTAAACATTTTCCGATAAATTTTTCACAACTAATTCTTGCCAATTGTTGCCGTACATTCCTAATTTTATTTCGCGTGCGTAAAATGTTTTTATACCCCTATGTTTTCTTAACTCAGATTCTTCTTTACACTGAGCTCTAATTCCAACTTGAACTATACTCGAATTGAATTCTGAAACTCTTGCCATTACACTGGCATGAGAATATTTAGAACCTTCATAACTTTCACGCAGATCGGAATGAGCATCAATTTGTAAGATAGAAAGGTTAGGGAATCTTTCATGATGTGCTTTAATCGGAGCAGCTGATAATGAATGTTCTCCGCCAAGGGTTACTACAAATTTTCCAGCATCTAAGTGTTTGGAAACTTCTTTATAAATTTTATCAAGAGATTTTTCCACAGATAACTTTTGCAAGTTTAATGCTTCAAGTGTACAAATTCCTTTTTCAAAACATAATTCCTTCCCCAGCTCTTCATCATAAAATTCAACATAATGGGAAGCTTCCAATATTTCTTCCGGTCCTTTACCCGTGCCTTTACCGTAAGAAACAGTTTTTTCTAACGGAGCGGAAACAATTACTATCTGGGAATCTGTGTAATTGGAATATTCTTTTTCTATTGCTAGAAAATTTTTCTTTATGCCGAGTTCTTTCATATGTACTCTTCATTCCCCCTTCAAAAAAGAAGGGGAAATGATAAAAAAATATTTTTAATCTTTTAATACAGATAAAATTGAAGATCGTTCAAATTTTATTTTAATATTATTGCCAACGTCAACAAGAACTGTCTTATCTTCTAAACCGGCAATGGTTCCGTGCATACCGCCGCTTAAAATAATTTTATCTCCTTTTTGTAAAGCCTCCAGCATTTTTTTCTGCTCTTTAGCCCTTTTCTGTTGTGGTCTTATAATCATAAAATAAAAGATTGCAAAGATTGCACCGAACATGATCAAAGTGCTAATCATACTTCCGCCGCCGCCTTGACCATCAGGTGCTGGCGCCATTGCTAAAAGAATATCCATTACTGCTCCTCTATTGATTGTACGTTTATTGAAATAATCTTAGAAATAATATTTTTCCATTCGATAAAACTTCCGTCAACAATTCTTCTTCTTGCTTCACGTACTAAGTTAAGATAAAAAGTTAAATTATGTATTGTTGCTAATTCAAGCGCAAGAACTTCTTTTGAATTAAATAAATGTCTTAAATACGCTTTTGAAAAATTTTTACAAGTGTAACAATCACATTCTTTATCCAGCGGATCCATATCATCTTTGTATGCCGCATTCCTCATTGAGACAATTCCCTTTGATGTAAACAGATAAGCATTACGTGCATTTCGAGTCGGCATTACACAATCGAACATATCAATTCCGCGTGCAATTGCATCTAAAATATTTTCCGGCCTTCCTACTCCCATCAAATATCTTGGTTTATCAACCGGCATAAAATCAGTTGTAAAATCTACAAGTTCATACATTGTTTCTGTGGGCTCTCCAACTGCAAGTCCGCCTATTGCATATCCGTCAAATTTTAGGTTTACTAAATCCTTAGCCGATGCTTCCCGTAAATCTTTATAAACACTTCCTTGAATAATTCCGAATAAATATTGCTGATATCCGTAGAGCGGTTTAGTTTCATCAAAAGTTTTTTTATTAAGTACAGCCCATTCCGAAGTTAGCTCTTTAGACTTTTTAGCATATTCGTATCCACACGGATAAGGTGTACATTCATCAAGCGGCATCATTATATCGGATCCTATGCTGCGCTGAATCTCTATTACTTTTTGCGGAGAGAAAAAATGAGTTGAGCCATCAAGATGCGAACGGAATTCGACACCGTCTTTTTTAAGTTTACGCAAATCCGATAAACTATAAACTTGAAAACCACCACTGTCTGTTAGAATAGGTCTATTCCAATTCATAAATTGGTGAAGACCACCGGCTTTTTCAAGAATTGTAGTTCCCGGTCTTAAGTACAAATGATAAGTATTTGAAAGAACGATCTCAGCGTTAATCTCATTTTCAAGAACGCGCTGAGTTATTGCTTTAACAGTTCCTTGAGTTCCAACAGGCATAAAAATAGGTGTTTGTACTGCACCATGATCCGTTTTGAACTCACCGACTCTCGCTTTAGAACTTTTGTCTGTGTGATTTACTGTAAAATTTAACAAAACACTTATTAGAAATTTGGTGCGAAAGATAATGGAAAATATGAACATTCTCCATTTGAGATTTGAATGAATTTATAATATGATTTTTAAGTTAACAACAGGTTATATGAATCTAAGAATATTGTTTGATAAGCTGTTAAAACAGTTCAACCTATTACAATTATTTTCTTTAACTCAGCTATTAATCGTGGGGTTTGAAGAACAATGTTAAAACTGTTTTACCTGTCCGCTATTCTTTTTGACGGAACGGTTTAAATTCTAATTCACACGGGGATTAAACAATAAAATTATAAGGTCGAAATTAGCTAATTATCCTTGTTCAGTTTTTCCCAGCCAGCTAATAATACCGCCTTTTAGATTGTAAACTTTTTCAAAACCCATACTTTTCATTTGTTGACAAGCGGAATGACTTCTTCTTCCGGCTCGGCAATAAACAAAATAAGGTTTCGAACGATTAAGCTTTTCAATCTGATCTGCAAAATTTGGTTTGTAAATATCAATATGTTTCGAATTCGGTATTCTTAAAGATTTGTTCTCTTCAAGAGTTCTAACATCTATTAAAATAAAATTCTTTTCTTCTTTCATCATTTTTTCAAATGAATCTGAATCTAAGTGATGAATATCATTATGATTTCCAAAGAGAGAGGATAATATGGAGGTCATTTTGCCCTTTCTGAATTTCACCCGGTTAAATTTCTGTTTCCGGAATTAGTGTGAGTTTTAATAAATCAATTTTGGTTTTGTCTGCTTTTAAGATTTGTACAGATAAATTAGAAATCTTAAATGATTCTCCTTTTACAGGGATCCTTCCAATCTTAAACGTTACATATCCGGCAATAGTTTCATAATCGCCTTCCGGTATTTGAAAATCTAATTCTTCATTCAAATAATCTATTTCTACTTTACCATTAACCAAATAAGAATTAGCATCTATCTTTTTGGCAATTTTTTCTTCAACATCATCATACTCATCGCGTATTTCGCCGAATAATTCTTCTATCAAATCTTCTACAGTTAGAATCCCCGCTGTTCCGCCAAATTCATCTACAACAATAGCAATTGAAAATTGTTTGTCTAGAAATTCATTCAGCATTTCTAAACTTTTTTTTGTCTCAGGTACAAATACTACATCACGCATAACGGTTTTGAGATCATCCGGCTGTTTAAAAATATCTTTACTGAAAACAACTCCTTTTATGTTATCTAAATTTTCATCGTAAACGGGAAGTTTGGAGTAACCGGAATCAATAAAAGATTTCATAACTTCATTCATTGTGCTTGTTATTTCTATACCTACAATTTCAGTTCTGGGTGTCATTGCTTCATAAACACGCTGCTCGCGTATATCAATAACTTTACTGATAATATCAGACTGCTCTTCATCCATCTTACCGGCTTCTGAACTTTCTTCAATTAAATTCTGAATATCTTCTTTATCGAATAAATGTTGAATCTCTTCTTCCTCTTTTAAGTTTGTTCTGCTTAAAATTGAAGACACTTTAGATGTTATTTTCACCAACGGATATAGTACTATTGTAATTATTCTTAATGGAATTGCTACGATCATAACAAGCCGGTCTGCAAGCTCTCTGCCAAAATATTTTGGGATCAATTCACCAAATAGAAGTATCAATACGGTTGATATCAAGAGAATTTCAAATTCTTGCAAACCAAATAAATTAAAAAGGAAAACCGAACTGAGAGAAGCAAAAGTAACATTGACAGCATTATTAGAAATTAATATCGTAGAAAAAAAATGATCTGGATTATTTATAAAATATCTTGCATTCAGTGCCGATAGATTTTTCTTCCGTGCACGAATTTCAATTTTAATTTTATTCCCGACAATGAAAGCAATCTCTGAAGACGAAAAAAATGCACTTAATAAAAGGAGAATAAATAAGCTTAATAGATCATCAATCATTTCATATCCTATACATTCTATCATGCATAAATAATAAATACGGTTGTTACTATGTACAAAACTAAATTAATTATCATTGGAATATCCGTCATCAATACTTCAATTACGTTTTCACCCTTGTCTTTTTTGTAAACTAAATACATATATCTAAAAATTCCGAATATCACATATATTGTTGTAAATACTAAATTCTCGGAACCAAAAAAATGAACTGTCCTATCCGCTACAGAATACAAAGCATAACTTAATATTACACCGCTGCCTGTCATGGCTGCAATTTGATCTATGAAACTCAAAGAGTAATCTTTCAGAACTAATCTTTGTTCCGAAGGATTGGAACTATTTGCAATTTCAACACGCCGTTTCATAACTGCAAGGAAAAGCGAAAGGAATATTGTTGTTAGTATTAGCCAGTTTGAAATACCCACTGATATTAAAAATGCGCCGGCAATTACACGCAGCATAAATCCGGAGGCAATACAAAATAAATCCACTATCACAACTTCTTTTAGGAATGATGTATATAAAATATTTATGATGACATAGGACCAAATGATCAAACTAAAATAGAGAGACATCTGAAAAGTAATTATTGTAAGTATTAAGAAGAAAATAACCGATATAGCTGAGGCTGTGGACTTGGAAGCAGAACCGCTAGCAACCGGTCTATTCTTCTTTAAGGGATGAAATTTATCTTTTGGTGCATCTACGATATCGTTAAAAACATAAACAGCACTTGAAGCAATTGAGAATGTAAAAAATCCGAACAAGACGGTAAGAAAATAATCCGGACTAAAAATATGTTTTGAAAATACTGCCGGGACAAAAATAAAAAAATTCTTTGGCCAGCTGGTAACTCTAATTAGTTTTATATAAACGTATATATTAGAATACCACGGCTTCTTCATAAGTCCCGAAGTGTTGTTTCAATTCTTCAACCATTTCACCCAAAGTAACATAATTATTTGCCGCTTTTACAAAAACCGGCATTAAATTTTTACCGCTTGTAGCTGCTTCACTTATTTCCTGAAGACTTTTTTCAACTTCATTTTGATTTCTGCTCTGATGTAATTCTGCTAATCTTTTTCTTTGTTGAATTTCCACTTCAGGAGAAATTGTAAGTATCGGAATATCTATCTTAGATTCTTCTTCAACAAATTCATTAATCCCGACAATAAATTTTTCTTTTTTCTCCAATTCTCTCTGGTAGCGATATGCAGAATCGGCAATTTCTTTTTGGAAATAACCGTGTTCAATTGCGTCAATAACTCCGCCGAGAGAATCAATCTCGCCAAAAATTCTATTTGCTTCCGCTTCCATTTTATTCGTGAGTGATTCAACAAAATAGCTTCCTCCAAGCGGATCAACGGTATTTATTATTCCGGTTTCATAAGCAAGTATTTGTTGTGTACGGAGAGCAATCTTAACCGCTTTCTCACTTGGAAGTGCTAAGGTTTCATCCATCGAATTTGTGTGAAGCGATTGCGTACCGCCAAGCACAGCAGCCATAGCTTGAAATGCAGTACGAACAATATTGTTTTCCGGCTGCTGGGCTGTTAAAGTACATCCGGCTGTTTGTGAATGGAAACGTAACCACCATGATCTTGGATTTTTAGCTCCGTACTTTTCACGCAATCTCTTAGCATAAATTCTTCTAGCAGCCCGGTACTTTGCAATTTCTTCAAAGAAATCCAAATGCGAGTTAAAGAAAAATGAAAGTCTCGGCGCGAAAGAATCAATGTCCATTCCTCTTTCCAGACAAGCTTCGATGTATGCAAATCCATCAGCCAAAGTATAAGCAAGTTCCTGTGCAGCAGTAGATCCCGCTTCGCGAATATGATAACCGCTTATTGAAACCGGATTCCATTGAGGCACTTCATTAGCACAGTACTCAATCATATCTGTAATAATTCTCATCGAAGGACGCGGCGGGAAAATAAATTCTTTTTGTGCGATGTACTCTTTTAAAATATCGTTTTGAAGTGTTCCTCGAAGTTTCTCAAAACCAACACCTTGTTTTTGAGCTACCGCAAGATAGAATGCAAATATCATCGCTGCCGGAGAATTGATTGTCATTGAAGTTGATACTTTATCAAGCGGAATACCGTCAAATAAAATTTCCATATCTTGAAGTGAAGAGACAGCAACTCCGCAAATTCCAACTTCACCTTGGCTCATAGGTGAATCGGCATCCCAGCCCATTAAAGTCGGAAGATCGAATGCTACGGAAAGTCCGGGCTGTCCATGTTCAAGTAAATATTTGAATCGCTGGTTTGTATCTTCGGGCGTTCCGAATCCCGCAAACTGCCTCATCGTCCAGACTTTTCCGCGATAACCGTTTGTATGAATGCCGCGTGTATAAGGATATTCTCCAGGGAAACCTATCTCTTCAAGTTGATTATTAATTCCAATATCATCTTGTGTGTAAAGCGGTTTGATCGGTACGCCGGAAACAGTAGAAAATTTCATTCCGTTTTCGTCCGACTTTGAAAGTTTATTAATGTATGCTTCTTTTGCTTTATTATATTTATCTGAAAGCATAAAACCTCTTTTCTGAAATAAATATTTTATTTCTTTACTTTAATGAAAAATGGGTATAACATATAAACTGTCAACATCATTGCAACAGTTGTAAAAATGTCAAATACAGGCTCCAGTAGCT
>VEPI01000145.1:38622-52973 GCA_012026935.1 Melioribacter sp.
TACATCAGCTAATAAATATTTTCTGAGTAAAGCCGCTGTTATTAATCCTATAATTAAACTAACTCTATGACGATGATCCATATTACCCTCCATTAAATTCATTTATTGATCAACTTAGCATGTAGAAAAAATACGAAAGTACTTATGTCCTTCCAAATCTTTTATCAAACTCTTCGAGCGGTATTTTAATAACGATTGGTCTGCCGTGCGGACAAACATAAGGCATAGACGTAGCAAATAGTTTATCAACTAAAATTCTCATTTCCTTTTCAGTCAGTTTATCCCCTGCTTTAATAGCCGCTTTGCATGAAAAAGATTTTGCAAGATTATCGCGAACTTCAAGCTGACTATACTGCTCGTTTTTTCTATACTCATTAAGAATTTCCAGCAATGTTTCAACTTCATATTCAACTTTTACATCAGAAGGAATTCCAACAATTACAATTTTATTCTTTGCTTGGAATTTAATTTCAAAACCGAGATTCGTCAGATAAGGTTCTAGTTCCTTCATCAATTGATAATCAGCGGGATCAAGATTTACTGCCTGTGGAAAAAGAAGATGCTGAGCAAATGGTATATTTGCTTCAAAAGATTGCATTGCTACTTCATAAAGAATACGCTCATGTGCAACGTGAGCATCAATAATCATTAAACCGCTTTTTATCTGTGTTAATATATATTTATTGTGAAGCAAAACAAGAAAAGGCGTTTCAAATTCTTGTGCAATCCCGCTTTCATGATAAACTTCGGTTGTTTGTTTTTCATCGAATGGAGAAGAAACCGGCGAAGAAGACGACGACGATTTTATTTCTTGATTCAGGTCGTCGAACATTCGATCCATTTCTTCTTCACTCATGATTGGTGTACGGCGTTCCCCATTAGCTGATTTGGCTGAAAATGGTCTGTCGCTAAAATCTTGACTATCGGATGAAGAAAATTTCCGGTACCGCAAAGATTCTCTCTCGTTTTGTGATCCATCAAAAGTTATATTGGGGACAAGGTCATAACTTCCAAGCGTTTTTTTAACGACTGCTTGTACGAAAGAATAAATTTCTTTTTCATCTTCGAACTTAACTTCTAATTTCGATGGATGAACATTTACATCAACTTTTTTTTGATCAATTTTCATAAACAAAACAAAGAAAGGATAATCCCCTTTTTCCAAAACGTGTTCGTAAGCAGTGAATACGGCATGATTAATAATTTTGCTTTGCACATATCTTTTGTTCAGGAAAAAGTATTGTTCACCTTTACTTCTTCGTAAATAAGCGGGCTTGGTTACAAATCCAGTGACGGATATATAATCTGTAATTTCATTTACATATAAAATTGCATCTAAAATATTTTCTGCAAAAACTTGTTTCATTCGTTCTTGGATTGTCCCAATTGTGAAATCAAAAACTATGTCCTCATCGTTGTAAAACTTAAACGCAATTTCCGGATAACTGAGTGAGATCTTCTTAAATGTTTCTATTATATGTTTTAGTTCAGTTTGATTTGTCTTTAAGAAATTACGCCGTGCCGGAACATTGTAAAAAAGATTCTTCACTAAAATGGAAGTCCCTTTCGCAAAAGATCCTTTTTCTTTTACGATGTTTGCGTTTTCATCAATCCTTAAATATGTACCAAGCTCTTCATCTCTGCGTTCGGTTTTCAATTCGAAGATACTTACAGCGGCAATCGAAGCTAGTGCTTCGCCTCTAAAACCAAAAGTTCTAATCCCTTCAAGGTCTTCAATTGTTGCAATCTTACTCGTTGCATGTCTTTGAATAGAAAGAACAGCATCTTGCTCACTCATTCCTTCGCCGTCATCAAAAACCTGTATCAAAGTTTTGCCTGCTCCTTTTATCATCACTTCAATAGATGACGCACCGGCATCAATGGCATTTTCCATTAATTCCTTTACAACAGATTCGGGACGGTTTACAACTTCGCCGGCTGCTATTTTGTTTGCAAGATTTTCAGGTAATATTTTAATCTTCTGCGACAATCAGTACCTATACTTTCTAATTCTGTTTTCTAATATAATGATGAACTGTGAAATCAGTAAACAATTCGTTTGAATCAAGTATCCATTTCGTTCCGTCAATTTCCGGGAAGAATGTATCTCCTTCAATTTCAAAATTCATTTCAGATAAAATTAATGAATCAACTTTATCAATAGCTTCTGAGAATATTTCTCCGCCGCCTATAATAAACACTTTAGTATAAATGCTGGTGCTAAAATAACTAAACGCAAGCTGAAGTGATTGAAAAACTATTACTTCATGAAAATGTGTTGAGAAACTTTGATCGTGTGTTATTACTACGTTTAACCTTCCTTTAAGAGGTTTTGCGACTGCTTCCCAAGTTTTTCTACCCATTATTACCGGAAAGCTCATTGTAGTTGTTTTGAAATGCTGTAACTCTTCTTTAGAATGCCAAGGTAACTTGCCGTCTTTCCCTATTACATTGTTTTTCGAAATGGCAGCGATAATTATTTTTTCCAATAACTAATACCCGCTAAAACTTATAGTAATATATTTTCTTTGTCCTGATTGTACGTTAACATAAAAATTTTCATCAGGATAACCCGGTAAATGAAGTTTTAGATTATAACTACCCGGCTGTAAGATTTTTAAGCTATCCGGTGTAACTTTTCCAGTCTTGTTACTTTCAAAATAAATTTCTGCACCCATAGGAAAAGAACTTATAAATAGTGTCCCGGTTTTGGAGTCTTCCGGAAAATCTACTATGCCTTCCCGGCAACTAATGATTAAGATAAGAACAAAAGGTAAAATATATTTTATTTTTTTCATCTCTCCGCCTATTCTTCCCGGGGAGAAATATCCAATAGAGAAATGAAATCTACAATCCAATAATTAATTCACCATTCAAAAATTAAATTACTACCATGGCTTTTCAATTCCCAACTCAACAAGTTTTTGCTCTAATTCAATTCTTTCACGGTTTTTTGAAAGCCTATCATTAATTTTATTAAGCCAGCCGAAATCTTCAGCCAGTTTAAGAGCAGCTTGTTTATTCCCTGTTACTAATTGTTTAAGGATTTGCAATTCAAGCGAAGAAAAACTCATTGAGTTCATCCTGTAATCTTTGAATGCCTGCCATGCAATCGGGCACCACCTCGCAACAATTTCATTTCCAATTACATTGGCATAGCTGCGAATCTCAAACTGAGCATGTGTATCCATCCTAAGGGCAAGAAAATTTAACAGATTGTGTAAATCAATTTTCCAATATGCTTCAGTATAAGTTGAGAGCGGTAAATCTTTACGCGCCTGCTCTCTTGCAACGCCAAGCTGTAATCGTTCTTGATAAATCTCCCGTGCAAATTGTTGAAGTTCTTCTTCGCGTTCAGTTAATTTGACGCCGATTACATTATCAAAAAATCCTTCACTTCCCTGCTTATTATCTATTGCCTGAATGCGCCATTCACCGGCATTGGTTTTTTGAGATGCATCTATGGCAATCGAATATCTGGTTGAATATTCATTAACATTTGCTGTTCTATGGCGAATCCACTGCCGCCAGGCATCCATCGGCACACGGACATGTAATTTTATCTCGCTCATTTCAAAAGGAGTTGTGTGGAAGTTTCTTAACAGATATCTAATCAGCCCTCTGTCCTCAGAAACTTTTTTTGTCCCTTTACCGTAAGAAACGCGTGCTGCTTGAACTATAGCTTCATCGCCGCCCATGTAGTCTACAACACGGACAAATCCGTCATCAAGAACAGGAAATTTCTTCCCAAGAATTTCTTCCAACGCATCTATTTTTATTTTTTCAAAAGTTTCGATTTGATTTTCCATTTTAATTTTATCTTTTGATTATAGGGATTAATCTCCGTGTTCTTTGCGTCTTCTTGGCGTTCGCTGCGGTTAAAAGGCAAAACGCAAAGTACGCAAAGCTATTCGCAGAGATCGCAGAGTAAATAATAACATTTTCATATAGTATTCTTTTTAGCAAACAGCTGAATAATTTCTTTACTGATTTTTCGGCTTGCTATATCAATACCTTTATCAATTTTCTGAATTGATTCCTCAATCGTATCAAAATATTCTGAAATTTCTATCACTTTGAGACTATCAATTTTTGGCAAATCGCCTTCACTTGAACCGCATAGGAAAATAATTGGAATATTCTTTTGAGCAAACTTATTAACAACTATGAAGGCACCTTTGTTTAAAAATGTCTGAGAATCTAACTTTCCTTCGCCTGTAATGACAAGATCTACTTTATAATTAGCAGCATCAACTTTCAAATCTTCCTTTATGAATTGATCGGCAAATTTTTCTTCAGCATTAAAGAACATATTCATTCCTGCAGCTAAACCTCCGCCCGCACCATTCATTTTTGATTGAGTGCCTTCATCTATCTCAAGTTCATCAAGAATATGAGAAAATCCTTTTTCCATTTCTTTTGATTCTTCATCAGTTGCACCTTTCTGCTCTGAAAAGAGTAAACTGGCTCCGTCAATTCCCAACAGTGGATTTTCAACATCAAGTATTATTTCTAATTTGAATGGCAGAGTAACTTCCGGTACAATAATTTTCTCAACCTTAGAAAAATTTCTTGGAATTACTTCCAGCATATTATCTTTTGAATCATATAATTCAAGACCGAATGCTTCCATCATTCCAATACCGAGATCATTAGTTCCGGTTCCGCCAATTCCTATAATGACTTTTTCAACATCCATAATTCCGTCAATTACAAAATTGTATATCTGAAGCAACAAATCACCCATCCCTTTTGATGAAAGCGACATTGGTCTTCTAAATTCCTCCGGAATTATTTTCATACCCAAAACTTCCGCCGATTCGACATAAATAGTTTTGGTTTCTTGGAAATATCCGACGGGGCAGAAAAACTTATCGGAATTAAACGGATTTGAAATTTCAAAATGAAGAAATTCCGCACCAAAATTTCTTTGACATACTTGCAGAAAGCCATCGCCTCCGTCAGATATTGGCTTCAATAAAAAATCAATTTTAGATTTGATTTCTTCCGGAAGTAATTTGAACAACGATCCCTTGATATATTCGGTAATCTCGACTGAGTCGGCACATTCCTTAAAACTATTTGGGGCAATAAGAATATTAAATTTTTTAACGTCCATTATTTTATTTGTCTGTTTTTAGAATTTCATTAAAGGAATCAATAAGTTTTTTCTTCGTAACCAATAAATCTTGGGAAATAATTTTTACTTCACCAATCGCCGGCATAAAATTAATATCGCCACTCCATCTAGGTACAACATGAAAGTGAAGATGCGAATCAATACCGGCGCCTGCTGCTTTACCAAGATTAGCACCGAAGTTCATCCCCTGCGGTTTCATAGCATTTTCCAAAGCCTTCATAGAAAGACGAACCGTATTCATCATTTCAGTCATTTCATCCAAACTCAAAGTATGCATATCACTAACATGTTGATTTGGAATCACCATTAAGTGTCCGCTGTTGTAGGGATACAAATTCAACATCACATAACACAATTTGTTTTTAAAAACAACAAGCGATCCATCACTTTCAATTGGAAGTTTTTGTGCTTCGCAAAAAACACAAGCATCGGAATCTTTTTTTGTTTTGAAAGATTCGATGTAATTAGAGCGCCAAGGTGACCAAAGTTTATCCATAAATAAAAAAGGCGGAAGTTGATGTTACTTCCGCCCGCAATTTAATCAGAATAAAATTATTCTGCTTCTTCTTCTTTATGTTTTTGGTATTCTTCTATTACTTTTGCTTCAGTATCCTTCGGAACTTCTTCATAATGGGAGAAACTCATTGAAAACATTCCACGTCCAGAGGTTAAACTGCGAAGTTGAGTAGAATATTTGTGAAGTTCTGCCAAAGGCACTTTTGCTTTAATGATTTGGAATGAATTATCCGAATCCATGTTTTGGATCTTGCCGCGTCTTCCGGAAATATCGCCCATAACATCGCCCATATATTTTTCCGGTATCTTAACATTAATATCATAGATCGGTTCAAGAAGCATCGGCTTAGCTTCCAGAAATCCTTTTTTAAATGCTTGGGAAGCGGCAATCTTAAATGAAACTTCGTCGGAGTCTACCGCGTGGTAAGTTCCATCGAACAAAGAAACTTTAACATCAACAACTTTACTTCCGGTAAGAATTCCTTTTGTCATAATTTCTTTCAAACCTTTTTCTACAGCGGGAATAAAACGGCCAGGAACAACACCACCTACTATATCATCAACAAATTCATATCCGCTTCCGCGTGGTAAGGGTTCTATTTTTAAATGAACGTGTCCGTACTGACCGCGTCCGCCGGATTGTTTCTTGTGTTTGTATTCCGAGTCTTCACATTTTCCTTTTATTGTTTCGCGGTATGGAATACGTGGTTCTACCAATTCTACTTCCACACCATAACGGTCTTTTAATAATTTGATTCCAAGATTTAGCTGAAGCTCACCTTGTCCGGAAACAATTGTTTGTGAAATTTCCGGATCAAATTTTGTTCTAAGTGTAGGTTCCTCTTCATGTGCAGTATGTAAAGCGGCAGAAATTTTATCTTCATCACCTTTCGCTTTAGGCTTAACAGCAAAACGAATTACAGGTTCGGGATATTCGATTTCCGGCAGAAGGATTGTAAAATTTTTTGAACAAAGAGTATCACCTGTATGACTATCTTTTAATTTTACAACAGCACCGATATCACCGGCGTTTAATTTCAAAATATCTTTTCTGTTATGTCCGTTTAAAACATAAATTTGTCCTAGCCGTTCTATTTTTTCCCTATGTGTATTTTGAAGATCCATTCCCGGTGAAAGTGAACCAGAATAGACTTTAAATATTGATAGCTCTCCAACGTGCTGTTCCGATAAAGATTTAAATATGAGCAAAGCTGCTTCACCTTTTACATCGCATGCAAGTTTTACTTTTTTACCCGCTTCTTTCATTGATGCTTCAATCGGTTCTCTTTCATTTGGAGCAGGAAAATATTTTATGGCAAAATCAAGAAAAGTGTTTTGTCCGACACCCTTAGTTGCAGCAAAAGCAAATGCTGGGATCAATCCTCCGCTAAGAATTGAAGCTTTTAATCCTTTCTGAATTTCTTCTTCACTAAGCGCTCCTTCTTCAAAGAATTTATTCATCAATTCTTCGCTTGCCTCAGCGATTTTTTCAACAAGAACTTCTCTAAGTTTATCGGCATTCGCTTTTATGTCAGCAGGAATATCTTCTTCGGTAATTTTTTTAGAGCCTGCATCGGCATATGTAATCATTTTCATTTTTACCAGATCAATAACAGAATTGAAATTCAAACCTTCTTTGGCAGGAAATGAAACAACAGTTATATCATGGCTTAAACGTGTTTTAGCTTGTGCGATTGTTTCAAAAAATTTGGAATGTTCGTTATCAACTTTATTAATAATAACCGCCGCAGGAAGTTTATACTTTCTAACATATTCCCATGTCTGTTCTGTTCCAACTTCAATTCCTTCAAAACTTTTTATTACTGAAACAGCTAAATCCGTTACGTGCAGAGAAGAAATAACCTGCCCGATAAAATCAGGAAAGCCTGGAGTATCCAGGATATTTATTTTTGTGCTGTTCCATTCCAGATGAAGCGGTGAAGCTGCAATCGAAATCCTCTTCTCAATTTCGTTTGCATTAAAATCTGAAGTAGTGTTTCCTTCTTCAACTTTACCAATACGATTAATTTCTCCACTTGTGAATAAAAGAATTTCCGAGATCGTAGTTTTTCCACTTCCGCCGTGACCAATGAACGCTATATTTCTAATAGCATCTGCGTTATACTCTTTCAAGATTGATTCTCCTTACGTTTGAACAAGAAAAATTACCTATGTTTAATTGCCTGCCAAAAAGCAATGAAGCCCTTGGTTAAAGCCTTTACATTTTTGATGAGTTCTGAGACAGGATTCTCCGCATCAGTATATCCTTTTAGAGAAGTGAGACCGGAAATCCGTTCACGCACTTTTTTGATCGAGCTGTCAATTTCATACCAATAATTTTCAACTTCCGAGACAACTCGGTTTGCTCTCCGTGTTACATCATCAAGATTTTCAAGAACGGGAGTCGTTTTTTCAACCAGCTCGTGAACATCTTTGCGTACAGCTTCTACATGATCAATTAATTTTTTCAAATAAAAAATAAGAAAGATACATAATGCAGAGGCCGATAGGATTAAAATGATGAGAAGAATATCTATTACATTCATAAATTTTTATGATTCCTTCTCTGTTTTATAAGCATCCATTCCGGCTCTAATTGCAGTTTTCAACCGCTCACTTTCTTTTTCGATTTTTTCTTTACCGGCATGAGCAAAATCACCTGCTTTACCTTTTGCATCACTTAAGATTTTTTCAGCTTCGCCTAAAAGAGCATCTACTTTTTCTTTTGTATCAGATACCAATTTTTCGGATTTTTTTTTACCCTCATTTATGAGTTGTGATGCTTTGTCTTTAGCATTTGCTAAATAAGTTTCCGCATCTTCCATAAAATCCTGCGATTTGTTTTTAATATCTTCGCGTAATTCTTTACCGGATTTTGGTGCGAAAAGAAGAGCTATGACTGAACCTACGGCGGCACCTGTCAAAAATCCTATCAATAATCCTTTTCCCATTCCGCTTTCTTCATTATTCATATCAAACCTCCATCAGTTTTAATTGAAGTGGTGTTAAAATATAAACAGTGGGCTCTAAAATCAAGGATAGAAAGGTCGAGTTGAAACGATTTTATGAACGAGTGTTAATGTGAACGAGAGAGGCGAGAAGCAAGAAGTAAGAGGTGAAACGTCAAAGGTGAAAGGTAAGAGACGAGAAGCAAGAAGTGAGAGGTGAAACGTCAAACGTGAAAGGTGAAAATAAAATCTTTCATTCGTTTGACGTTTGACTTTTCACGTTTCACCTATCACGCATTCAAATTACATATTGCTAATAATCGCTCTGCCAAAATCGGAACAGCTTAATTCTGTAGCACCTTTCATTAAGCGGGCAAAATCGTAAGTAACAGTTTTTGATTTGATAGCTTTTCCAATAGCTTTTTCGATTAATCGTGCTGCTTTTTTCCAGCCCATGTATTCAAGCATCATAACACCAGAAAGAATAACCGAACCGGGATTAACTTTATCAAGTCCTGCATATTTTGGTGCGGTTCCGTGTGTAGCTTCAAACACTCCGCCGAAGTAACTCATATTAGCGCCTGGTGCAATTCCTAATCCGCCGACTTGCGCAGCAGTTGCATCAGATAAATAATCACCATTCAAGTTTGGTGTAGCCAAAATGGAATATTCGGTTGGGCGTAATAAAACTTGCTGAAAAATACTATCGGCAATTCGGTCCTTAATTAATATTTTACCTTCAGGCATTTTACCATTGAATTTTTTCCAAAGATCATCTTCGGAAATAGTTACATCTGAAAAATATTTTTTGGCAGTTTCATATCCCCATTCTTTAAATGAACCTTCTGTAAATTTCATAATGTTGCCTTTATGAACAAGAGTAACGCTCTCTCGTTTATTGGCAACAGCATATTCAATTGCTTTCTTAACAAGTCTTTCGGTTCCGAACCTGCTCATCGGTTTAATTCCAATACCGGATTCCATGCGAATTTTTTTCTGATATTTTTTATTTATGTACTTGATAAGATCTATTGCTTCTTTAGATTCAGCCTTGAATTCTATTCCTGCGTAAACATCTTCCGTGTTCTCTCTAAAAATTACAATATCTAAATCTTGCGGACGTTTTACCGGGCTTGGTGTTCCCTTGTAATATTTTACCGGACGGACACAAGCAAATAGATCAAGTTCTTTTCTAAGTGCAACATTTAGACTTCTAATACCGCCGCCGATTGGTGTTGTAAGCGGGCCTTTAATTGCAATCATGTATTCTTTGATTGCATCAAGAGTTTCACCAGGCAGCCATTGATTCTTGCCATAGGTCTTTACGGCTTTTTCTCCTGCAAAAACTTCCATCCAAACAATTTTCTTTTTTCCATTGTAAGCTTTTTCTACAGCGGCATCAAAAACCATTTTAGAAGCAAACCATATATCTGGACCTGTTCCGTCTCCTTCAATAAAAGGAATAACCGGGTTATTTGGAACTGACAACTTGCCGTCTTTAATTGTAATCTTCTCTCCTTCTTTTGGAACTACTATTTTTTTGTACTTAGCCATTATTACTCCGTGTTTTATTCAATGAATTATTATACTCCCTGCGCAGAAAAAATAAAACGATCAAACCAAGAATTACAGCGAACCATAAAGTCACCATTCTAATAATAAGTGTTGTGGCAATTGCAGTCTCGTTAGGAATTCCGCCTTTAATCAAGATCAAACTTAATGAGCCTTCCGTTACTCCTAATCCACCAGGCAACATTGAAACAGCACCGGCAATAATTGAAAATGCGTAAACAAATGTTGACCATAGAATCGAAAAACTCTGTTCAAAGTTAAAGAGAATCAAATAAAATCCAAAACACTCGAAAAACCATGAGACGATACTTACACCAAGCATTGAGAAGATTGCCTTGGGTTGAAGTAATATATAAGCGCTTTCATAAAGTTTTTTAATATTAGAAATTTGATTTTTTACGAATGGTATTTTTGCAGATAACATTATTAGGTATTCAGCAATTACCCGGTTGCTAATTACAACTATCAATATTATGAAGAAGGATCCGACTATGTAAATCAAAACACTGTTATAATGGAAATATAATCCGCCAATTATTGCTAGAAAGGTTAATGATAAAAAGTCAGTTAATCTTTCTGCAAAAATAATTGATGCCGTTTTAGTGATCGGTTCATTTATTATTTCCTTCAGCAAGAAAGATTTTAGCACCTCTCCCATTTTTGCGGGAGAAGCACTCATGGCCAAACCTGAAAAAAATATTTTAGCCGAGAGTAACCTTGCAATTTTGATCTTCAATAATCTTAAATAAAATTCCCATTTGATGAATCGAACAACATAATTCCCAAGAGAAAGGAATAAAAGAATTGGCAATAATAACCAGTTAAATTTTTTGAAAGAATTGATAATAGAATTAAAATCAGTTAAGACACCTAATAGAAAAAAAATAATTGCAGAAAGAAGAAGAGAGATTACGAGATTCTTTTTTAGTTTTTCGAACAATTCACAAAATTTCCGTTAGTGATCGGTAAAGTTTTGCAAGAGGAAGACCAACAACATTATAATAACAGCCATCAATTTTTTCTACGAACACAGCGCCAAAATCGTCTTGAATGCCGTAAGCACCGGCTTTATCCAGCGGGCTCCCAGTTTTAATATAATCGTAAATTTCTTTTGGTGTTAATTTTCTAAATGTAACTTTTGTTCTTTCATAATCAACAATACTTCTACCATTCATTAAATTTTTTACGACAAATCCGGTATAAACAAAATGAGTCTTTCCACTTAATTTGGATAAAATCTTATAAGCATCTTTTTCATCTTTGGGTTTCCCGATAATTTCATTATTAAGAACAACAATAGTATCTGCTGTTATAACAATCCCTTCTTTCACTTTCAAACTAGCTAATTCAGATTTGTGAATTGCAAGTCTGCGGACAGTTTTAATCGGATGCTCTCCGTCCAATACTTCTTCATCAATATCAACTGAAAAAGATTTGAAGGAAATTCCTAATTGTTTAAGCAGTTTTCTTCGTCTGGGTGATTTTGAAGCTAAATATATTTGCAGATTTGTTCTAAACATGAAAAATTCTATCGGTTAAAATAAGAAGTGCTTCAAAGCGGAAGAAAAGATTAACGGAATAAAGCTTTAATACTTCCCCATGTTCTTTTTGTTACACTGGAAACATTGTGAGCAACAGCTTTTTCATCAGTATATGAAACGGACCCGTCGTTATCTATAATCTTTAATCTATAAACGTATAATTGATCGGAAGTTTTGAATGCAGATTGATCAACATATTCATAATTTTTATCTGAGCGCGGGGCTACATTTCCAATTTCCATGAAACTGCCGTTAACAGTTTTTCTTTCTACAACAAAATGATTGAGATTTGATTCTGTTACTGTTTGCCAAGCAACAATAACATTCCCATTCTGGCTGCGAGCAGAAAACTTTAACAGATCAACTCCCGCATAGGTTATTACGCCGGAAAGAATAATAAACAATATGAAATATGTAGCTTTCTTCATTTTTACGTAGGAAATATATCCTTAGTAGATAAGATTGTCAAGTTATTTATATCACACTCGCTTATACTTTTCCCAATTACCAAATTTAAATTTTAAGAATATAACAGCCGCATATAGTAGAACGTAAAACGGCAGGGCAGACCAAGCCCCGAGTAAACCAAATTTTAGAAAAACTCCTAAGAAATAAGCGATTGGAACAAATACAAACCAATTAACAATTACCTCAGAAAGCATTACATATAAAGTTTGCCCTGCTGCCTGTAATCCGTTTGCAAGTACGACACCTATTGCATAAAATATTTGTCCGATACCCGCAATTCTTAATGCCGGTGCTGCTGTTTCAATAACATTCTGTTCATTTGTTATCAGATTAAGAACTAATCTTGGGACAGAAATAAAAATAATGCCTACAAGAAGAGTATAAGCAGTGGCAAGCTTACTTGTTTCATAGCCGTAATATTTAGCTTTCTTAATATCTTCACTTCCAAGACTGTTTCCAACAAGGGTTTGAATTGCAATTCCAAATCCAAAACACGGCATTAGTGAAAATTGTAAAGCGGAAAATATAACAGTGCTTGCTGCTTGTTCTGCTGTTCCTATAAATCCGGTAATAGTTATAAAACTTAAAAATCCCACAAGTATAAAAATATTTTGAAGAGATACCGGGAGCGATATATTTATTATTGAAGAAGCAATTGATTTAATGAATCTAAAATTTTTGAAATAATTAAACTTATGTCTGAATGAAGGTAACAGGGAAACAGTTAGATAAAAAAGTGCATCACAAATTGTTGCAAGAGTAGAGCCAAGTCCCGATCCGGCAAGACCCATTCCCTTCATACCAAATCCGCCGTAGATGAAAAAATAATTAAAGACTATGTTCAGGAAGTTAATAAGTATTGCTGAATACATAAAAATCTTTGTCTTCCCTATCCCGAAAAAAAATCCTCGATATGAAACTGTAATTAGAAAAAACGGAATTCCCATAAAACGGTAATGTAAAAACTGCCCGGCATAGAATCCGACTTTATTATCAACAGCAAAAAAATTTGCAATGTCGAAGGCAAAGGCAACTACAATAGAAGCAATTACAGTTCCGATTAACAGAGCAATAATGAGAGAAGTATTAAGAACTTCACCGCATTTATCATATTCTTTAGAACCAAATCTTCTTGCAATCAAAACATGTGTTCCGGTTGCAAGACTTGAGAAAAGGCTTACAACAGCCCATGTAGCGAAAACACCAATACCCATTGCAGCTAGATAATACTCGGCATTGTATAAACGCCCGACCATTGCAGTATCAACAAGTGAGACAACCATTTGAGTTGACAATCCGGCAATAGCAGGCAGAGCTAAATGAAGAATATATTTGTGATCTTTATTGAACTGTAATTTCATAGGGCACTAAGATATTGAATTAGTAAAGAAACTTCATAACAGAATTTCTTATGAAATTTAGACTTATAGTGGCTTATAAGGAACTGACATAGATAAAACTTGCCAGATGGAATCCGGTTTGCTATTTTGCATAAGCAACTGCTTTATAAAAGGTGAATAATTACTATGACAAAGCAGGAAGAAATAAAATATCTTGTCCACACACTCGGCATCAAACAAAATATGATTGCCGAAAAACTTGGTATTAAAGTCCAAACCCTTTCCTATTTACTCAATGATAGTCCGCAATTTGATGATGAACTCTATCATCAAATAAAAAAAATAATTGATGATTACCAATTTGAACTTAATCTCTTTGAAGGCGATTACGCTGACAATTTGGATTTATTCACAGATGAAAAACTTCAGCTTGGTATTGGTGAGCGAATGCGATTGTTTGCAAAAAGAAAATATGGCACCTTAAAAAAACTTGCCGAAGCAATGAAAATTTCCCCACAGCAGTTGCAGCAATACATTAGTGCGAAAAGAGAGCCTGGGACAAGAATTCTTGTCAAGCTTTTAAAATTAGGGTGTGATGTTAATTGGCTGCTTGGCGGAAAAGAATCAATTGAATCATATAAGATTTATAAATTAGAAAGTGAGCTGAGAAAGATGCAGTCAAGTTTTGCTCAAATTGCAGACCTTACTAAAAAAGTTGAGAGTGGGCATTAAAATCTGCGATCAGATTTTGGTAATTGTTATTTTAAAAAAAAAGCGACTCAAGTCGCTTTTTTTGTGGAGCTAAGGAGGATCGAACTCCTGACCT
>VEPI01000145.1:53255-63492 GCA_012026935.1 Melioribacter sp.
TTTGTGGAGCTAAGGAGGATCGAACTCCTGACCTCTTGAATGCCATTCAAGCGCTCTCCCAGCTGAGCTATAGCCCCAATTAACCGATGACCTTCCCGATTATCATCGGGTCGCTTTGCCATTTAAACTATTGCCCGGTAATAATTGAGAATTTAGAATTGCTAATTGAGAATTTCAAATAACAGATTATCTTAAACAAAACTAACAATCAGTATTCGTATTGTCAATCATCAAACCAATCACTAATCACCAATAACTAATCACAAAAATCATTTGTTCTTCAAATCATTTTCATTAATAGAATAATTCCAGAGCTCTTTACCATGAATATCGTAAACTGTGCATTTTAGCGTTCTATTTTTTCTTGCGCCTGATATGTTAAATAATGCAAAGTTGTGTTCATCAGATAATGTGCCTTTTACTCTAAAATTATTCTGCTCGTCTTTTCCAGGGGAGACGCCAGCAGTAAAAGATGAAATTGTAAAATCATATAACGGATAATTTCCTACTCTCTCAAGTTTTGTCAATTCTGAATGGTGTCTATCACCAGTTAAGAAAATTACGCCATCAATTCCTTCATCCTGAATTAGTTTAAGAAGTTTAGCCTTCTCTTCAGGAAATTTATTATAGATTTCCAAATAATCTTTTTCAACTGGATTTAACATTTGTCCGCCTGTTGCAATAATCTTAAACGGCGCCTTACTCCTTACTAAATTATCCATGAGCCAATCAATTTGTTGTTTCCCGAACATTTCTTTATCACCGGTTTTACGATCGTTAGGAGTTCTATAATAACGGTCATCCAGTAAAAAGAAATCAACATCACCCCATTGGAAAAAAGTTGTAACACCGGGATTTCCATTAACTCCGTATGAAGGATTTGCCCAGAAAAGTTTAAATGCCGAAAGAGTTCTATCTTTTAGATAATATCCTCTGTCGCTGTCATTAGGACCAAAATCATGGTCGTCCCATATAGCGTAATTAGACATTGAACCAAGAACCGGTTGGAGTTCAGGCAAGGCGCGGTCGTGAGTATATCTTTTGATAATTCCTGTCCAAGAATCAAAATCAACTTCACGTAAATACAGGTTATCACCAAGCCAAAGCATAAAGTCGGGATGTTTATCATAGATACTTTTTAAGATTTCAAATTCGGAGCCATAAGGTTTTCCTGGTCTGTCATAAACTGGTTCATTCACATATAAACAGCTTCCTGTTATAAAATTAAATTCCGGTGGATCCTTTCTCCACTGCCAAAGTTCTTGAGTTTGGAATTTCAGATCATAAGGACGTATAACTTTTTTCCCGTTAAGATAAAGTTCATAATTATATTTTTGCCCCGGTTCTAACTGATCACAAATTAATTTGGCTGTAAACGCATCTTCATCTTTCGTTTTTACCTCTTTAGTAGAATATTTTTTTTTAAGATCATTTACATTCCAATAAACGAATTTCACTTTGGCTGATGATTTAGTTTGTACCCAGAGAACCGCTTCTCTCATCGCACTATAACCAACCATCGGACCGGCTTGTAAAAGATCTTGTGCAAATAATTCTGCTGATAAGAAAAAAATAAAACACAGATAAATGATTTTAATAGGAACTTTCATTTCTTATTCCTTATATAAAGTTTCACTTGTGTAGAAAAATAACTAATAATTCTTTATACCCCAATAAAAGAATTGAATTAGATCAAGAACAAAAATATCTTTGTATTAACAACAGCTGGAATAAATGAAATATAAATCAATAATAAATATTTATCTCTCACTCATATTAATTGGTTTAATATTAGTGACTGCCTGTGATGATACAGTTAACATAACAGATATAGACAGTAAAATAATTCCCTCATCTAATGTTAGTTACTCTCAATACATTCAGCCGGTTCTCACTGCAAAATGTGCGCGTGCCGGATGTCACGATGATCAAACAAGTGCAGCGGGATTAAGCTTAACATCTTGGTCATACACAACTCAAAGTTCTCAAATTGTTTTTCCTGGATATCCGCAGAACAGTAAACTTGTTTGGTCAATCGAAGGGACAAGCGGAAATATCATGCCCCCGCTCGGTTATGCACCCGTTACAAAAAATCAAATTGATGGAATAAAAACCTGGATCAAAGAAGGAGCGAAGAATAATTGAGAATTGCGAATGGATAATTGAGAATTATCAATTCGCAATTTGCAATTCTCAATTGCTTAAAGCCATTTCATTTCTTTGTACCAATCAATAGTACTTTTCATTCCATCTTCCAAAGAAATATTCTGGCGGTATCCTAAATCTTTAACAGCTTTTGAAACTTCACACGTCCATGCTCTTTGAACAAAATCCCGTGCTTTTTCCAAATTAAATGTTGCAGCTTTTGTACTGAAGAGTGCAAAAAATTGTGCTATAGCCGCAACAGAGTACACAATAAAGTGAGGAATTTTTATTGTGAATGCTTTTTTACCAAATGCTTTATGACAAACTTTCCCGATCTCCTCCCAATTGTAATATTTTTCACTTCCAATAAAATATGTTTGGCCAACCGATCTTTGAGATGTTGCTGCTAAATAAATTCCGTTTACCAAATCTTCTACATGAACGATACTTACCTGTTTCTTATCAAATCCAATTAACCCCATTAATCCTTGTTTATAAGTTTTGAAAAAAAGATATATCTCCGTATCCCGTGAACCATATACAGCAGGCGGCCGGATAATTGTAATCGGAAGTTTATCCATATATTTTTTTGCCAACTGCTCTTGAGCATACTTACTTCTTCCGTAAGTTGTGATTGGATGTTCTTTGGTTTCTTCCGTAACCGGTTTGCCATCTAGCGAAGGACCACACGCAGTTTGACTGCTAATAATTATCACTCTCTTTAATTTTGGATTTACGTTAGTAAGTGTCTCTAAAAGATTTTCCGTAGTCTCAACATTACCCTTCAAGTAATCCTCTTCATTTTTAGCTTTTACAACTCCAGCTATATGAAAAAGATAGTCGGCATCTTTTAGTACCTCCTTAAGAGTGTCTTTATCAAATAATCCTGCATCAATAATTTCAACAGGTTTGTTTTCTAACCATCGTTTTGAACTTGTTTTTCTAAGTATACACTTAACCTGGTGACCCTCAACTATTAATTTATCAACAAGATGACTGCCTACAAAACCGGAAGCTCCGGTTACTACAGAGATATTTTTCATATGCGTTTTATTAATTATAGAAATAATTTCGTTATATTGACGATTGAGAAATCATTTTCTCGTATTTCAAGCGATCTAAAAATAGAAAATTTAATTAAAGAATAATAATCCGGAGGTATTTTGGACTTATTTCAAAAATGTTACGATTTTACACGTGCAGACGACATCAAAGCATTGGGGTTTTATCCGTATTTCCGCGCCATTGAAGAGAACGAAGGTCCGGTAGTTCAAATCGAAGGCAGAAAAATAGTAATGGCGGGGTCAAATAATTATTTAGGTTTAACTGCTCATCCGTCAGTTAAAGAGGCTGCTCTAAAAGCAGTAGAAAAATACGGAACGGGTTGTTCCGGCTCACGCTATCTTACCGGTACTTTAGATCTTCATATTGAACTGGAAAGTAAGCTTGCAGAATTTTTTGGTACTGAAGCTGTTCTATTATATTCTACAGGTTATCAAACAGCACAAGGAATAATTCCAACCTTAGTACAAAGTAGAGATGAATATGTTGTTTCCGATAAAGATAATCACGCATGTATTGTTGCCGGACAGATGATGGCTAAAGGAATCATGGCAAGTCTTGAACGTTACAAACATAATGATATGGCCGATCTTGAGAGAGTGTTGCAAAAATTACCAATTGATGCCGGTAAACTAATTGTTAGTGACGGTGTCTTTAGTACAGGCGGAGAAATTGTTGATCTTCCAAGACTTGTAGAATTAGCAAAGAAATACAATGCAAAGACATTAATTGATGATGCTCATTCTGTTGGCGTAATTGGCAAAGGCGGAAGAGGAACGGCTAGTGAATTCAATCTGGAAAATGAAGTTGACTTGACAATGGGCACTTTCAGTAAAACATTTGCATCACTCGGCGGATTTGTAGCCGGGAAAGAAAGAGTAATTAATTATCTCAAGCATCATTCGGCAGCATTGATTTTTAGCGCTTCACCAACACCGGCTGCGGTAGCTGCCGCACTTGCTGCTTTAGATCTTTTGAAAAAAGAACCTTGGAGAGTTCCAAAATTAATTTCGAATGCAAACAAAGTTAGAAAAGAATTAACAGAAGCCGGCTTTAAAATAATTGATGGTAGGACTGCTATCGTTCCTGTAATAGTTGGAAATGATGAATTAGCTTTTGCTATGTGGAAAAAACTTTACGAAGCAGGTGTTTTCGTAAATGTATTCATTTCTCCTGGTGTTCCTCAAGGACGTCAGATGATGAGAACAAGCTATATGTCCACTCATGAAGATGAACATTTGGATTTTATTATTGATGCATTCAAAAAAATTGGTAAAGAACTCGGTTTAATTTAACAAATCTTGGAAAGGCTGCTTAGTGATTTATAACTTGAACAAAAATCTATGCAGCCTTTTTTATTATAAATGGGATTTAAATGTCACAAGTAAATATAAGAACCATTCGCACAAAGAAAGACATTGTAACGTTTATAAAATTTGCGTGGAATATTTATAAAGATTATCCGCATTGGGTTCCGCCTTTAATTTTCGATAAGAAAAAAATTTTAGACCGCGATAAGAATCCGTTTTTTAAGCATGCCGAAATGGAAATGTTCTTGGCTGAAAGAGATGGAAAACTTGTTGGAAGAATTGCCGCAATAAAAAATGATCTTCACAATAAATATCATAACGATAAAGTCGGGTTCTTCGGATTTTTTGAATGTATAGATGATCAAGAAGTGGCTAATAAGCTTTTCGATAAAGCTAAAGAATGGTTAAAATCCAAAGGCTGCAATGCAATGCGCGGACCGGCTAATCCTTCTTCAAATGATGAATACGCAATGTTGCTGGATGGATTTGATGACGAGCCGCGTTTGCTGATGACTTACAATCCTAAATATTATTTAACTCTTTGTGATAATTATGGATTCAAAAAAGCAAAAGACCTTTATGCATACAAATTAGAAAACAAAAAAGTTATTTCTTCCGATAAACTTAGACGGGTTGCTGAAATTGCACAAAAACGTTCCGGTATAAAAGTTTACCCAATTAATATGAAGAAGTATAAAGATGAAGTCGAAAAGATAAAGTACATCTATAACAAAGCTTGGGCTCCTAACTGGGGTTTTGTTCCTTTTACTGAAGAAGAAGTTGATACATTAGCGAATGATTTAAAACCTTTAGTGGAACCCTCACTTCTTTTATTTGGAGAGATTGATAATAAACTAATTGGTTTTGCTTTGGTTATGCTGGATTACAACCAAATTTTCAAATCAATGAACGGGAAATTATTCCCATTCGGATTTTTAAAACTTCTAACACAAAAGAAAAAAATAACCTGGTCTAGGATTTTAACTCTAGGAATAATTCCTGAATTTCAAAAACGCGGGCTTGATGCGGTATTTTATTGGGAGATAGTTAACCGTGCTGCACAAAACGGAATTTTTCTGGGTGAAGCAAGCTGGATTCTCGAAGACAACGACATGATGAACCGCGGCGCTCAAGTTATGAATGGTGAGATATATAAAAAATACCGGCTTTACGAAATTAGCATTTAGCTATTTCATTGCTTCATCATACTTTGATAAATGCGGCGGATCAAGTCTCTTCAGTATATTAAAAATTGATTTATCGGGATAGTTTTTCAAATACTCAACAAACTCACCTGCCTTTGCATCAAAAAAGACTTTCATCAAAACACTTCTCGTATCTATCTGGTCTCTCATCTTGTCTAAATTTTTTATTAGTCTTACAATATTAGCGTATGCACTTTGTTTTTGATCCTCAGTATGAAATAAATCTAATCCGTTATAATGATAATCAAAATAATCTTGTCTGAATTGCTGATACTTGGCATTCAATAAATTATCCACCAATGCCCTTCTGTTATAAGCATTGCTTTCGTACTGCCAGCCTTTAGGTGCACTGATTCCTCCTTTAGCTGCTATGTCTAATGCTTTTTGAAAATATTCGGTTCCGCCTAATTTGTAATAAGAATCAAAATCAAAACCAATAATTATATAAGCGTAGAAATCAAGCATACTTGTTAGTGGATCAAAATCTGTTTGATTAAAATACATTGCTTGATTCTTTTGATACTTAAATGACCAAGTATTATCAAGAATGGTCATCATTAATGAATTAAGCTTAGTCGCTTCAATTGGTCTTTGACTTGATACAACTAATTGAGCAGAATAACTTACTTCATCGCTGGCCCCGTTGAAAAAAATATTGAATGTACATTTGATCTTATCGCCTTCCCATGCTTTGCGTGTATATTTTGTATTATTAAGATAGTCTTGAATTTGATCCTTAAAAGTGCTTACGCGTTCACGGGAAGAAATGTCAAGTTGTTCATCCTTCACAATAACGGTTGCATCTAATTCTTGAGCAGCAAGAAAAGCAGGGAGAAAAGTAATTATACAAAAAACAACAAATATTTTTTTCATTACCTGCACTCCAGTCTTTATTTCACAATCCAAAATAGAGATTTGGAAAAAATTAAACAATCTATTATGTTGAATTATATGAAATACGTTTTTGTACTCTTTTGCCTTCTACTAAAGTTTTGGGGTGAAAGTTTCGCGCAAGAACAACCTGGGGCAGAACAAATTGCTTTAGCACATTCTGATGTTTCTACAGTTGATGATGTTTTTTCTTTATTTAATAATCCCGCAGGTTTGGCTCTAATAAAGACGCGTGAAATTGGTTTTTATTATTCACCCGCTCCGTTTGGAGTTAAAGAACTTGCAAATGCATTTGCTGCATATTGTGAGCCGACGCAATACGGTTCTTTCAGCGCTGGATACAGTAATTATGGATTTGAACTTTATAAGGAGAACAAATTTGCCGTCGGTTACGGAAGAAAAATTGCAAATAATTTCTTCATTGGATTAAGTTCGGTTTATCATAACATCTCAATTAAGAATTATGGAAGCAAAGGTGTTTTCGCATTCAATTTAGGTGTAATTACAAAGTTGAGCGATCAGGTAGGACTGGGATTTGCAGTTCATAATGTCACAAGATCAACAATAACGAATGAATCCAACGATATACCAACCGTAATTTGGCTTGGTACCGATCTAAAATTTGTAAAAGATTTTGTATTTAGCGCAGCACTTAAAAAGGAAATTGGCTTTAATCCATCAATCAGATTAGGTACTGAATATTCAATGCATGATTTTTTAAAACTAATGATCGGTACATCGAATGAACCGAATACTTTCTCCGGTGGAATTGGAATTATGTATCAGTTTATTCAAGTTGATTATGCCTTTTTCTCTCATCCTGATCTTGGTTTAACTCATCAGTTTAGTGTGATTATTCGTTTTACAAATAATTAATTTCTGATGAAATTCTTATCACTACTTACAATAATTTTTTCTTTTACACTTACTTACTACGCGCAAGTAGATACTGCAAGAATGCAGAACCATCTATACGATGTTTTGGAAGACGCGACAACAGATAAAGAAGGTGTGGGGTATTACGATCTGGTAGAATATCTGATGCAAAATAAAATTGCAGTTAATATAGCTTCAGTTGAAGATCTAATGAGGATTCCAAATGTTGATAGGCAATCTGCAATAGCAATTGTCAGACAAAGAAATTTATTAGGAGTAATTAAGAGCGAGAGTGATCTAAGATCGGTAGAAGGTATTAGTGACGAACTGATTGATAAAATTATTCCCTTCTTGATTTTCGCAGATACTAATTATGTATCTTTTTTTGATTCAATAAATAAAAGTTTCAAAACAATTGATTTTACGCTCCGCTCCCGCGGTATTTATGACCTTCAACAAGACCAAGCTTTTAAGGATGATAAATATTATGGTTCAAGCTGGAAAATTTATAACCGTTTTGCTTTTAGCAAAGACAATAATATTCGCGCGGGGATCCTAACTGAAAAAGATCCCGGTGAAAAATCACTCAATGATTTTACAACTTTTCATTTCTTTGCTAGAGATATTGGAATTGTTAAAAATATTGTTGCGGGAGACTTTCTTTTTGAATTCGGTCAAGGATTAGCTTTATGGAGCAGTTACTCTGTCGGGAAAGGAATTGAGACTGTAGGAATATTGCCTAGAAATGCTAAAATGATAATCCCCTATTTAAGTTCAGATGAGAATGCGTTCCTTCGTGGTGTAGCATTGCGGTTCAGTTATAACAATTTGAATCTCTATACATTTTATTCCTCAAGAAATTTAGATGGCTCGATTGATCAATCTTCAAATCAAATAACTTCTATAAGATTAGACGGACTTCACCGCGATTCTTCCGAAGTCACTCATCAAAGAATAGTAAAGGAAAAATTATTAGGAGTATCTGCCGATTATTCTTTTGGAGAAATCGGGTCAATCGGTATTCTATACTATAATTCGACTTTTGGAAATGACTTTCGGCATAATTCTTTGCTTGATCCTTCCGGAAATAGTTTCGATTTCTTTGCGGGGAATTATAATTTTTCAGCCGGTAGGATTAATTTCAGCGGAGAGGCGGCATACAATAAAATTTCTTTAGCTACAATAAATAGTGCGGAAATAGTAATTGATAAAAATTTCTCGCTGCTTTTTTCATACAGAAATTATCCCTATGATTATTGGAGTTTACACTCAAACGGTTTTGGTGAAAAAGACGGGACTCAAAATGAATCCGGGTTTTATTCCGGACTTAAATTGCGAACAAACTTCGGTAATTTCTCTTTTTATTATGATCAATTTAAGTATCCTATCGGTGATGAAAAATTACCGCTCGCAATTAAAGGAAATGAATTTTTAATTTATTATTCTATAAAACTATTCCTTGATGCTGAATTTCATATAAAATATACAAACCAATTAAAAGAAAGTGTTGCCGAATTAAATAACGAATATGGAGTAGTGAGCAAGAGAAACGATAATTTGAGAACTGAATTACTTTACAAATTATCTAAATTCATATGGATGAGATCAAGAATTGAATTTGTAAAAATTTACCCAACTACTATTAGTGAAAGTGAAAATGGGTTATTGATTTTTCATGATGTAAAATATGAACCTACGGACGCACTAAGTTTTTCTGGAAGAATAGTATTCTTCCAAACTGATTCTTATAACTCACGTGTGTATGAGTTTGAAAATGATTTGACCGGAGTCATGTCTAATCCCGCTCTTTACGGTGATGGAATGCGGTGGTATCTGGTAGTGAAATACAACACACCTTTCGGTTTATCGCTTTCGATGAAATATTCCGAGCTAATCAAACCGAACGAGAGAACTATGGGAAGCGGTGATACACTTATTAACAGCAATGTTGATAACAGATTGAGTTTTCAGTTAGACTGGAAGTTTTAATTTTTCAAAACTTGTTTAATACCAAAAACAACCATCAGAGCATCATCAATTTTTTTTATTTCTTCTTCATTAATCGTTCCACGTATATTAATCAATCTCTTTTCAAAATCAATCGGTCTTGTTTGAAGACAATCGGCAATGGATTTCTTTATTAATCCGTTTTCTTGAGTGGGAATAATTTCAACATTTGTTTTGACTAATGCTTTTTTTTCATTCCAAGCTGTAAGCGGAACTATCTGAATTATAGGTAGGATTTCGTTATAAATATTATTTGTTACAACAATACACGGTCTAATCTTTCCCGTTTCTGAACCAAGGGTCGGATCAAGATTTACATCCAATATCATTCCCCTCTTCAATTTCATTCGGGCCAATCCTTAATAGAATATTCAACCCACTCCTTTGATTCCGAATCGTTTTTATAATAATGTTTAATAATCTCTGCAGAAGATTTAAGACTTTCTTCATCCAGTTTCTCTTTAAGATAATCAATAGCTTTTCTAACTAATGAGCTTCTGTCTTTGAAACCAAATTTGGAGTGATGCTTTATGAAATCCGTATGTTCTTTTCTTAAACTTATTTTTACTTGTTCCATTGTATTTCCTTAGCTACTATTTTACGACCCTAATATAAGACCCTATTAATAGCCTGTCAAGAGACTAAAGATGAGGAATTGTTATTGAGAAGTACCTGTGTTTAATCTTGAAATCAGTGACAATATTGTGAACAGATTAAGTCCTCAGTTGGATTTCAAGTTTT
>VEPI01000007.1 GCA_012026935.1 Melioribacter sp.
AATTCTAATTAATCTTAATTTAATATAAAGAAAAGGTTGCAAAAAACGCCGGTAATGAGAATAAATTTTAGACCAAAAGATTTATGATTCTTCTTGGCGTGCATAAAAGTATGCAGAGTTGGAAAGGAAAAATGTAATAACAGAATTTGTTGAATGACAATGATTTGGATTTGTAGTAAATTAATTCAAGAAAATTAGGGGTTCCCTTAATGATTATTCCCAAACTTTCGAACGGTTCAGAATGAAGACCGACAAACACAAGCTTATCAATAATTATTTCCACATTGTAAAATCTGCTAATAAAGAAACTCCTAAAAAAGAAGCGTTAAAAGACTTGCTAAATCGTCTTTACAGCGGTGATAAAGATATTCAAAGCATTATAGATCAAATTACACTTGGGGCAGAAAAATCTATTCTTGATATACCACGCAAGGATAAATTACATAAGGGAAGTGCGGATACTCTTTATAACAAAATCATAATTGAATTCGAAAATGATTTAAAGACTACACTTAAACATGCCAAAGAACAACTTGCAGGTTATTTGCTCGGACAGTTTAACTCGGGTGAAGGATACAACTTTGTTCTTATTGCATCCGATTGTATTACATGGAAGGTTTTTGCACCTGCTGTTTCTTGTCTTGAAAAATTACACGAACTGAACGAAGATGGGTTGATTCTTGACGAAGTGAAGAGCGCATCATTTACACTTACCGAAAGAAATACGGAAGAATTTTACTATTGGATAGACAGATTTCTTTTTAAGGAAGAAAAGCAGAAGGCAACACTCAAGAGAATTGAAGAATCCTTTGGTTATCAAAGCAATGTTTTTATTGAATCTTTCCGCCAATTAACAAACCATTTTAATAGCGTAAAAAAATTCGGCGAAGTGCAGGTTTCTTACGAGCAATGGAGTAAATTTTTAAGCATTGCTTACGGTTCATTTGACGCCAGCGAAAGCAATTTCCTAATCCATACTTACCTCAGCATTTTTTCAAAGATGCTTGCTTACGCGGTTGTATCGAATGATGATTTTATAGACAACTCCGAGATGAAAGGTATTATCGATGGGACTATATTTCATAAGAATAACATCGGCAATTTTGTAGATGATGATTTCTTCCACTGGGTTAAAAGCGATAGAAATTTTAACGCGCTTAAAAAAGTTTTCCGTTTAATAGCTCAAGAAATTTCCACATTCGATTTTAATAAGGTTGACGAGGACATTCTTAAGGGTGTTTACCAGGAGTTAATTGATCTTGATACTCGTCACGCATTAGGTGAGTATTACACACCGGACTGGCTTTGCGAAAGGATACTAAAAGAATTTGAATTTAAAATCGGCAATAGGGTATTAGACCCCGCGTGCGGAAGCGGTTCTTTCTTGATTGCGGCTATTCACCGGTTTAGAGAGCTTAACCCTAAAATTTCACTTGAAGAATTGAATGCAAGCATTTACGGAATTGATATTCATCCTTTATCAGTACAGATAGCTAAAACAAACGTTCTGCTTGCACTCGGTAAAGAAATAAAAAATGCGAGAACACCGGTTCATTTGAATGTTGTCCTCGCAAATACATTATTGGCTCCGGACGGAGTCACGGATTTATTCGGAACAAATTTTAAAATGACTATTGATAAAGAAACGCTGGAGCTTAATTCCCAGATTCTTGAAGACGTTAAAACATTTGACGACGCTCTTGAAGCCGCCGAAGAACTTGCCGACCAGACTTTTAATAAAAAGAAAGCCACACTTGAAACTTTTGAAAATACTTTACGGAGACGGGTAAAGAACGGCGGCTTAAATAAAGTTGTTATTGAAAACTTCTATAAGATTTATGAAAGCCTGAGAACAGTTAAAGAAAGGGGAAGGGACAGTATTTGGAAGTTTATCGTCCAAAACCTTTATAAGCCGTACTTTCTTAAAAAGAAATTCGATTACGTTATCGGCAACCCGCCGTGGTTTACTTACAGTACTATTAAAAATGAAGAGTATCAAGATATTTTGAATGCACTTGCGGAAAGTTATGAAGTAAAGCCCGAACGTGTTGCAAACTTTCCTCATCTCGAAATTGCCGCGATCTTTCTTGCTTATTGCAGCAGTTATTTTTTGAAGGAGAGTGGAGAACTGGCTTTTGTTTTACCGAGAAGTTTTTTTAGCGCCGATCATCACAATAACACAAGAAGCGGTAAAGCAAAAGGATTCAGGCTAAAACAAATATGGGATTTGAATGATGTTTCTCCTTTATTTCGCGTTCCAACCTCAGTTCTTTTTACTTCTAAAGAAAAGGACAGCGCAAAAAGAAGTTTACCGGCAAGCGGATTAAACGGAATTTCTTTTAGCGGCAACTTACCGGCGCATAACAGCAAGCTTAAAGATGTTAAAGAATTAATTTCTGAATCCGATTCGCATTGGTATTACGCAAAGCAAGGTAATTCTTCCGCTTTCACTAACAAGAAGTATAAAACGCAAGCAAATCAAAATCCTTATAGAGATAGTTTCAGGCAGGGTGCCACAATAGTACCGCGTTCATTTTACTTTGTGGAACTAACACAGGAAATGCCGGAAGATTTTGAAGATAGAATTATAAATATCAAAACAGCAGAAGCAATTAAATCTGATGCGAAACCTCCGTGGAAATCTATTGAATTGACCGGGAAGATTGAAAGTAAGTTTTTATATAGAACCGCTTTATCAAAAAGTATTTTGCCGTTTAATTTATATAAACCGGATTTAGTTGTTCTGCCAATAACGATTGAGTTAAATGAAGAAAACCAAAAAGAAATAAAATTACATTCTGCCGATGATTTAATGAGTGATGGTTATTTAAACGCTTCCCGCTGGTTTAAGAATGCTGAAAACTTTTGGGAACTGCTTAAAACGGAAAAATCAAAAGAACTAACAAGTAACAGTAGATTAGATTTCCAAAGAGGCTTGACTGATCAAAATCTTAACGCACCTTATCTTGTTCTTTATAATTCATCGGCTAAAGATGCGAATGCAACAATTGTTAATCGGAATGAAATCGATTTACTATTTCTTGCAGAGAGTGTAACATATATTTATTATACACAACAAGAAGTTGAGGCTTATTACTTAGCTTCAATTTTAAATTCTTCTATTCCAAATCAAAGGATGAAAGACTTTCAAGCAAAAGGTTTGTTTGGCGAACGACATGTACATAAAAAAATCCTTGACATATATTTCCCCAAATACAACGAAGAAGACGAACAGCATAAACGTTTGGCAGAGTTAAGCAAAACGGCTCATCAAAAAGCCGCGCAGTATTTAATAGACAACCCTCCTCAAAAAGAATTAACCGCAATACATCTTGGTCGTTTGCGCGTAGAAATAAAGAAGCATCTTTCCGCAGAGATGAAAGAGATAGATAAAATTGTAAAGAAGCTAATAAATTAAAAGAGATAGAACCATGAGCAAACAAAAACATCTTGTACTTCAACATCTCGAAAACATTTCCGGGAAAGTTCTACAGGAATATGTGGCGGTAATAAAAGATTTTATAAAAGGCAAAGCAGGTGTATATGCTTTATATGGTAAAGAAAAACTTTATTATGTAGGATTAGCGTCAAACTTAATGAATAGATTAAAAATCCATTTAAACGATAGACATAGAGGTTTGTGGGATAGGTTTAGCGTCTATTTAACTGTTCATGATGAGCATATGAAGGAATTAGAATC
>VEPI01000037.1 GCA_012026935.1 Melioribacter sp.
CCGGGTTACAGTAATATTATTTAACTGCCCGGGTTAAAAATCCGGGCAGTTATTCATACCAGAATTTATAAGAAAGCCGTTTCATATTAGACCCAAAGTCCGCTTATTAAAAATAAATTCTTTCTTAGCTTGATTTTCTTTTTTTAAGAATAATCAGCTCCTTAACTTTCGTCGTTAAAATTTTGAACGATGACTGTAGACCAGAAAAAAATTTCAGAGCTATCGCCTTTAATAAAAGAAAAGGATGAACAAGCATTAAAAGAATTTTTTTATTTAATGCAGCCCGAAATATTTCGCTTCTTATTTAGGTATACTGGCGATCGAGCACTTGCTGAAGATCTGGTTCAAGAAACATTTGTTAAATTTTGGTTATCGATTGATAATCTTGATGTAGATAAATTATGCAAAGCATATTTGTATAGAATAGCAAGGAATCTGGCGATCAACAACATAAATAGAAGACCGCCTTTTAAATATATAGGAGACGAAGAAAATTTTTTATCACTGCTTAACAATACTCAGAATGAAGTTAATCTAACTTTCTTTATGGATGATTTTCAAAAAGCTATTAATTCTCTCCCTGAACGATGTAAAGCTACATTTCTTTTTAGCAGAATTTCCGGTTTCGATTATTCTGAAATCGCTGAAATAATGAACGTATCGTTGCAAACCGTTAAAAATCAAATGAACAAAGCCCTCGCTGTTCTTAGAAAACGCCTAAAAAACCACCTTGATTAATTTTTTCCCCGTCGCATAGTACTTTTTTCTGCAGGATGTGTATTAGTAGTAGAAAAATAATTTGCTATGAAAAAATTTCCTAAGAATGTTGATTACCAATTTATCGTCCGTGTGCTGAATGACGATGTAAGTCCCGAAGAAAAAGAATTCTTTGAAGACTGGCTCTCTGAATCCGACAAGAACAGAGAAGATTTTAGTGCCATCGCTTTGTTGTGGGATAAAATAGGCCAATCCGAATACCCGTCTTCACCCGATCCCGAAATTCAGTGGGGAAAAATATCAAATGCTGTGTATGCGAAACAGCAAGATGACGTAAAAGAACGTCAAAAAATTGAAAATAGTAAGACAATAGAGAACGAACCTATAATCTATCAATTGGATGGATATCAGACCGGTTATTTAAAAATCATTTTCTCAAGCGGAATGTTTCGAGTTGCTGCCGTTCTGTTAATTATGGTATCGGTTGGACTGTGGACATATAGTAATGAATTTCAACTGAAGAAAAAAAACCCGCAGACACAACATCATGCAACAAACATAATTGAGGTTAAAACAAGAAAGGGCGAGAAGGTATCACTCACACTTTCGGATGGTTCAAAAGTTTACTTAAACACTCTTAGCAAATTAACATACCCGGAATTTTTCGACGATTCAAAAAGAAATGTTGAATTGGAAGGTGAGGCATATTTTTCAGTTACTCCTGATAAACAAAGACCGTTTAGTGTGAAAAGTGGAAGTACTGTTACGGTTGTAAGAGGAACCGAGTTTAATATTAAAAATCGCGACGAATCAATAAGCGTTGTTGTTGTTAAAGGTGTGGTTGATACTTATAATCCTAAACTTGAAGAAGTATATCAACTTAAAAAAGGAGACCTCATTTCATATAATGAGCAGAAAGGTTTCTCTTCTCTTCAAAAAGCTGATCTCCAACATTCTCTTGCATGGAGAAAAGATAAATTCTCATTCATGCGCACACCGTTGAAAGAGGTAATGGAAGAAATCGAGCGGTATTATAATGTTAATGTAACTTTCACCGCCGATTCTCTAAAAAATAAAACCATTACCGGAGTTTTTAACAGCGATTCTATCAACGATATTCTCTCCATTATCAGTTTGACATTGGATCTTAAGATTAAGTACAACAAAGGAAATATTATTGTAGACAAAACACTAAACAGAAATTTTTAGTTTAAGGAAATCTTATGCAAGCGTTCGCAAAATATTTAGTGCTTTTAATCTTTTTATCATGCAGCGTTTTATCTGCCGGATTTCAGAGCATGACTGAAAATGGGAAAGTTAATCTTACCCCTGAAGATGAAGATGAATTGATATTTGATAATCAATCCGTTGAGAAAGTTCTAAACAAGGGAATTAGAACCTCGCTGAACACAGTTGTTACGGTAAAATTTATTAATGCAAATCTTTCCGATATAATACGTGAAATAGCCGTCAAGAGTAAGATCAATTTTATTTATGATGACCGTTTGTTGAATATTCACGGAATAACTATTGACGCTGAAGATCAACCGCTCGATGAAGTATTAGACGAACTCCTCAGGAAATACAACATAAGTTATTACGAATTTGAACCCGGTGGGATAGCTCTCGCAAAGCAAACAAGAATAGATGAAACCACAGGAGGAATTAAAGGTACGGTTAAAGATGAAAAAGGCGAAAAACTTTTCAGTGTCAATGTTTTAGTTAAGGAATTAGGATTAGGCAATGCAACCGATTTTAACGGGAATTATGTTATCAGGAAAATCAAGCCCGGAGAATATACACTGGAAATTTCCTGCATGGGGTATGAAAAAATCATTCGTAAAATAAAAATTAGCGCCGGTATTTTGATCGAACTGAATTTTACAATGAAACAGACTGCATTTCAAATTGGCGGAATTGAAGTAATTGGAACGACAGAACTTCTTCCAAGTGATGTTGGAACAAAAACAATAATTACTGGCGGAGAAATTGAACACTTTCAGGCGTCAAGTGTTAAAGATGTTCTGGATTTGGTCCCCGGTGTTCAAAAAACAAATAACCCCGGTCTGGGAAAAACAACACAAGTTTATTTGCGGGGAATGGAGACTGATAATCTGAGTGCGGTTGGTACTTTAGTAGTTATTGACGGTACCCCAATTTCAAATAATGCCAACCTGCAATATGAAAAAGCATCTAATTCTTCACTTGGCACTTCGAATATGATGGGCGGTATAGATCTGAGAACTATTCCTGCAGATAATATTAATAATATAGAAGTAACAACCGGACTTGCTTCGGTAAAATACGGCGATGCTACTTCAGGTGTTATTAGTATCAAGTCTAAAACGGGAATTATGCCGAACAGATTCAAATTTAAAAACAATCCTGATGTACGCGAGGGAAATTTTGAGGGGGGAGTAGATTTAGCCGGCGGTTCGTTAAATTATAATTTCAATGCTGCGCAGAGCGAAAGAGACGTTCGGTTAACCGGAGACGAGTATTTAAGACTTACAGGCCAATTGATTTATTCAAAAAGTCTTTTTGAAAATTCACTGACTACAAATTCAAAAATTTTATACCAGCGTGTTTTAGATGAAGAAGAACCTGAGGGTGCCCTTCAACAAACAAAAAACTATAATAGAGGTTATACAATATCACTTTCAACATGGGGCACTTACAAACCTGAAACCGATATTTCATCGTGGGATTACAATTTATTTGCTACTATGCGAAGAGAAAACTCTATGAAATCCAGGTTGGTTTCCGGTTATGTTATTCTTCCATCAGGCGATACTGCTTCAACTTATATCGGGAGAGTTGAGACAAAGGGGTTGGAATGGACACTTGGCGGAAGACTTGAATACAATACGGTTCTTTATACCGGCGACTTAATACATAAATTATTATTTGGAATTGAACCCCAGTATAATGCAAATACGGGAGAGGGGCTGATTGTTGATTCTCTTTTGAATTATTATGGTCTTAGTTCAGGAAGACGTTCTCAATCTTTTAATGATATTCCGGGACAGTTACTACTCGGAACTTACTTTGAAGATAAAATCACTTCCCATTTCATTTTTGATTTCAACTTAATGTTTGGATTTAGATATGAAATGTACAGACCAGAAAAATTCAATCTCTCAGGTTTATGGGGTGATGGGGATCTTGTAAAATCTCATCAAGGTTCGTTTTTTAATCCAAGATTTAACTTGATGATCTATCTTTCGAAAAACAACCAGCTTCGTTTAAGTGCCGGCACATCTTCAAAGTCTCCTCCAATGAGTATGCTTTATCCTGAGGATGATGTTATAATGTGGAGAAACCCGGTTGACGGTAAAAATTATTATATAAATCCTGACCGCAAGCAACTTGATCTAAAAGGTTATAAAGAAACTCTATATGAAATCTCTTACGATCACAAGTTTGCTAATTCGGTTGGTGTTACTTTAACTGGTTATTTCAAGAGCAGAACAGGAAACCTGAATTCCTATTCCATCCCTGTATTTCAAACAGCTATGGTAAACGGAAAAACCAAAGTTTATTACGTGGATTACTATTCACTGTATTCTAATCTTGGTATAACTGAATCTAAAGGTTTAGAATTTTCAATTAGAACTTCTAAGATTAAAGAACTGAATATAGATTTTACTATAACCGGTTCATACTCATTCATAAAAACTCCGGGTGTTGGGGTTAGTTATTCCAGCACTCCAAATGCAAGTTTAGGTCAATATCCAAATTATAAAGTTCCAATTGCCGGTATAGATACTTTAATAGGTTGGACTTATCCGAGAGCCGGAAGCTGGAGAGACCGTCTGCAAATTAATTATTCCGTTAGATATACTGTTCCTGCGTTGGGTTTATGGATTACCTTACGTGCAGAGCAGGTTGTATTTGAAAACTCACAAACTTTAGATCAATCCCCGATTGATTTTAATATAGCAGGTGCATCAGACATTGCAAACTATCTTTTTTCTCAGGAGTTAAAAACCAAGCCCAATAAATGGCTGCTTAATTTTAATATGAGCAAGTCTTTATTCAAAGGTGCAGAAGTTTCTTTCTATGTTAATAATTTCTTAGACGAAGCCGCAATAAGAAAATATTATTCTTCACCAACTGTTCAATCGTTTGAGCAACGGAATCCCGATCTATTCTACGGTTTAGAATTTAGTATGGCACTTGATAATTTATTTAAGTAATGAGGATGCTATGAAATATTACAAATTATTTGCACTTCCACTTTTTTTATTATTGCTAAATAGCTGTAATGAAAACCCGCCTGTAGTTCAGGAGGGATATGCAGTTTTGAAAATTGTTGCTATTGGCGATACATCTTTGGGAAGTCAGGTTCCACAGTATGCACTTCTTAAAAATGCCAAAGTAATTTTGACTTCGGAATATGGTAGTATGGTTAAATACACGGATGAAAAAGGCGTTCTTACGGTCAATGGGATTCCTTCTTCAACTTATAGTATTAGTATCAGAAAAACTCACCCTTCATTCCCAAACATTTTATTGGTTGGTAATCTTACAGACCAAGTAGTTACCTCCGGCAAAGTTGTTGTGGATACTATTAAGGCGGCGCAAATTGCAAATACAGGAATTGCGATTAACGAAATTTATTCCTGCGGGCCTGTTAATAGTGTTTTCTTTTTCTATGATATATTCTTTGAACTTTATAATTATAGCGATGAAATAAAATACCTGGATGGGATGATGATAATGCGTGTTTCCGGAAATAGTGCAGGAAAAGGTGCGGGTGCAGATGAAGGTGATGATGGAGATATAGATGGTGTTACATATGCTTATAAATTCCCCGGCAATCCCGGAGAGAAAAACTACCCGTTTTTACCCAACACATTTAAAGTATTAGCCGTTACTGCTATTGATCATAGAAAAACAGTGCCTTCATCTATAGATTTATCACACGCGGATTGGGAATTTTATAATCAATATTCAACTGCGGATTTCGATAATCAAAATGTTCCGAACCTTATTAACATGAGACCTGATAATCATACGGAATTTTTAGTCGGCTTAAATAGCGATATAATTATGTTGTCATCCGGTGTGGATTCTAATTGGGAAGATGGAATTGATGTTAATACAGTAATTGATGCAGTTGAATACCGCGGTAGTGCAACAATTAGAAAAACTGCGGATCCAAGGATTGATAAAGGTTTTGTTGTTGGCCCATCAAAGTATAGTGGAAAATCTATGCAGAGAAGAGAACTGGGTGTAGATACAAATAATTCCACACTTGATTTCGAAATAATTCCTGTTCCTACTCCGGGAAGACAATAAAGGATTTTAATTGATGTTAAATAATCAACTTAAAAAGTAGAATATAAACTTGAAGGATTGCGACTTTTGAGGTCTATAATGTTAAAAAAAATATTTATACCAGTTTTACTTGTTGTTCTTTCTTCGGGAAATTCTTTTGCACAACAAAGCCGTACCCAGGCTATGGGCGGATTAACATATTCTATTCTCGACAGAGACAATCACTTAATACCCAGCGATCTAAGGGGCAATCCCGCATGGTTATTTGTTAATGAAAAAGAAACCTACCTAAGAATTTCTCCGTCATTAGGTAACAGTTGGGGAGATTACCACCGCAAATATGATTCGGAAGGAACTCTGGATGCAAGCGCTGCTTTTACAGGGATAAAAACTTTAGGTGATCTGGGTACTTTCTACGGGTTTACTTCTTATAACTATGAGAACAGGAGAGACTACTATAGAACACTTAAGAAAGACACTTATGCAGGCGAGGCATTTTATTTTACAGATACAACCTCTGGAAATTTCTGGTATACAGGTCCGCAAGTTCAACTCATGTACAGTTGGCCTGTTTTTCCCGGTCTCTACTGCGGAGGTTCAATTTATTATGAAGTGATGAATGGTCTAAAAGAAAGATACGTTTATGCAAAAACTATTTATAGAGATCTCCGAACGAATTTTGGTTTAGCATATAACATCGCTGAAAATTTTATTCTGGGTGCAAGTATTAAATATACCAGTTCTCAAGAAGCAATTGAAGGTTCGGATGTTAACTTGATGGATGCTGAGGTTAAGAACTATAGAGGAGAGACATACTATGTATCATCAAGAGCATCCAGTGTAACGGACAAAATCCAAAAACAAGGATTCACAGTAGGCACACAATTATATTGGGATGATGGCGAAAAAACATACCTCTCTTTACAATGCAATTATAATCCAGCAAATACTAAAATTTTAAAACCTTATAAGAGTATTGCAGATGTTGAAGAAGGCTATTCAGCATTTGAATATTTAGATATTCAATTTAAAGGACAATATCATGTAAATGAGAATTTCCTTTTAGGTCTTTACGCTGCTTATTATAACGATAACAGCTGGTCCAGAGCTTCTTTATCCGACCTGCTAATTTGGGAATGGAAAATTAAAAGAATAGTTGGCGGAATCGGTTCGACTTATAAAATTTCTCCAGCTCTTTTAGTCGGCTTGGAATATGAATATTCGTCTGCTAATGTTGATTCCTCAAAATATATAGATAAAGCATTTAGCAAATTTACATCCGGAGATCATCTTGTAAGAGCTGGTCTTGAATATAATTTACACGAAAATATTTTTCTACGGCTTGGATTTAATTATGGGAAAATAGAACATGATATTTTAAATGGAGGCAATAACTGCATGTCATATAAAGTTACAGGCGGTGTTGGATTTCCTTTATTCGACTTGATTAATGTTAATGCAAATATCCAGTACATTACTTTATCACCCGGTAGTTCTGCAAACCTATATAGAAATTATTTGAAAGGAAGTATTTCAATAGAATTGAAAACGTTTTAATAAGATTCTCACATAAAAAAGAGGCTCATTATGAAGAATAAGTACATTTTAACTTCCCTTATGATTTTAATACTTGCAACATCTGTTATCGCACAAAATTGGAAACAGGTTACTACGGCATCGTTGTCAACAAGTATTTCTGATTCTTATTTTTTTGATACTAATGTTGGATGGATCGTTGGTGCTAAGGGTTTTATTAGAAAAACTACAGATGGAGGGAAAACCTGGATTAGTATAAATTCAACAATTACCGAGGATCTTAAGTCTATTCATTTTTTAAATTCCAATACCGGCTTTATTGGAAGCGCGACTAAAATATACAAGTCAACGGATGGTTTCGCGACTTATACTTCAGTTAATGTTACCGGTGTTCTAACTTCACCTACTTATTACGGAATTTATTTTTCCGATGAACAAAAAGGATGGTTTTTATCTGCTACTTCTTCTGCATCCAAAATTCTGCAGACAACAGACGGAGGCACAACATGGACCGTTGGATTAAACCTGACGAGCGGGGTTTTGCAATGTATAGACTTTTATAGTGCCACTGCAGGTATTGCCGCCGGAACAGCCGGTCTTTATTATACCAAGAATGGAACTACATGGACAAAAGGAAATTATTCTTATTCGGGAAGTGTAGTTTATTCAAGAGGAGATTTAAGAGGTGTCCGCATGTTAAATGCCGATGTTGCAGTAGCAGGCGGCTGGGGAACTATGGCTTTAGGGTTACAACCAACAATTTTACTTAGAACAACTGACGGTGGTGCTAACTGGACGTATCAAGCTCAAAGTACTGCAAATTTAACATACGAATATGTTTATGATTTTTGTTTTACTGATGTCAATAATGGTTATGCCGCAGGTGGGGCAACAAAATCCTCTAACTTTTTAAAAACTACGGATGGCGGAATTAATTGGACTCCAATGAATATACCAGGCGCTATTCAAATAGTTAAATTATTTGTATTTGGAAACAACATCATTGCTGTATCAACAAACGCAATATTTAAATCTCCTGATTTAGGTATTACCTGGCAATTGATTACCCCAATTCCCGCTATAACACTTAGTACACTTTTTGCTGTCAACGATAATGTTATATATGCAGGCGGACAAAAAGGTTTGATATTGAAAAGTACCGATGGTGGAAATAGCTGGAAAGCCTCATTTCAGATTGTCAATAATGTCGGTGCAAATATCAACGGACTTTATTTCGTAGATCAAAATATTGGGTATTCCGTAAATTCATATAGTTTGATTGCTAAAACTACAGACGGCGGAAAAACATGGAATGCAGTTAAAAATGATTCAACTGCAGCAACATCTTCAAATAGTGGCGTTGCATTTACCAGCAGTAATGACGGATTTTTTGTAGGTCAAGCAGCAACTAATGTTGATGTTATTCATAAAACGGCAAATGGTGGTGCTTCATTAACAACAACTAAGAATATTGTCTCTGCATCTTTACGCTCTGTAGCATTCTATGATACACAAGTCGGTGCTGCTGTAGGTGATAAGATGAAAGCAGTGTATACAAAAAACGGCGGTGCCACCTGGACGGCATCAACAATTAGCGGCGTACCCACTTCATCAGCTACTAATAACTTATCAGGTGTTGCTTTCTTTACTGCAAATGATGCAATTGCAGTAGGAAATAAAGTTACCTTAAAAACAACCGATGGTGGTGTAACATGGAATTATATTAATATAACAATGGATCAATCATTAGCAGAAGTTGTTTTCTCAAATAATAATACTTGGGCTTTGGGTAGCAAATCAACGTCACCAAAAAGTATTGGCATTTTACAAAGTACAGATAATGGTCAGTCATGGATTAATCGAGTTAATTACAATGTCTTCGATACTACCAGCAGTTTAAATTATAATGATATTGCAGTTGCACTATCAGGGGCAGTTTTTGTATGTGGTGCTTCAGGTTCAATCTATACTAACTCAACAACAGTTGCTGGTGTTAAAGAAAACGGAAATGAATTACCTACGGTGTTTGAATTAAAACAGAATTATCCAAATCCGTTTAATCCCACAACAAAAATAAATTATACATTAAATCAAACCGGAATTGTTAAGCTGAATATATATGATGTTCTTGGCCGGACAGTTAAAACGCTGGTAAATGAATCTCAGAATCCAGGCAACTACGAAATTGAATTTAATGCAAGCAGTCTTGCCAGTGGTGCATATATTTATTCTATCACAGTTAACAATTCTATTATCAGCAAAAAAATGATTTTGGTTAAATAAACTTTGGGGGAATAACATTCCCCCATCTTCTTAGTTCATAATCATAAAGATTTATTCATTCCACCGCTGTTTCAAACATGTGATAACTATAGGTGGGTAACTAATACATTTTAGGAGATATAAATTGGGAAATGTAGTTGAAATAAAAAATCTAACTCATTATTACGGTAAGAAGTTAGTCTTTGAAAATCTAAGCTTTAACATACGCGAAGGTTCAATTTTTGGATTGCTCGGGAAAAACGGAACAGGAAAAACTACTACTATTAATATCTTAAACGGTTTTTTAAGGCCTAAATCCGGTAAGTGTTTAATGTTTGGAGAAGATTCTTACAACCTTTCACCAGCAACAAAAGCCCGCGTCGGTTTTCTTATTGAAGGACACATTCAATACAGTTACATGAATATCAGACAGATAGAAAAATTTTATTCGGCGTTCTATCCGCGATGGAAAAAAGAACCGTACTATGAATTAATGTCGAAGTTGGCTGTTACCGAAGATCAAAAACTTTCCAAGATGTCTTGCGGACAAAGATCGCAAGTGGCGCTGGGATTAATATTAGCACAAGATCCCGATCTTTTAATACTGGATGATTATTCAATGGGATTGGATGCCGGTTATAGAAGATTGTTTATTGATTATTTGACTGAATACGCAAAAGCAGAAAACAAAACGATCTTTATCACTTCTCATATCATTCAAGATTTAGAAAATTTTCTTGATGAATGCGTAATACTCGATTATAGATCTGTTCTTTGTACGATGCCAATTAAAGATTTTTTGACAAACTTCAAGCAGTTTAAGTTCGAATCGTCTATTCCGGATCTTAAATTGGAAAAAGATGCTGTAATTAAAAACTCGGAAGTAATAAAAAACAAAGCGGCGATATATACTTTCGCAGGGAAAGAAGAAGTAGAACGTCACTTAGCGAGCAAGGGAATTAATTTCACCAATCTCCATCAAGAAGCAATGTCGCTGGAGGATGCATTTATTGGTATAACAGGAAAATATTGAGGATAAAATTATGTTCAAATCATTAGTATTCAAAGAATGGCTTAAGATCAGATGGGTCTTTATTGGTCTGGCTGCAGTAAATTTTTTAGTTGTAATGAATATTTATTTCGATTTATTAAACACGTTTAAAGTTTACAGCGCAAATGTTGTAGTTGGTCAGTTTCAAGCATACGAGATAGTTTTCTACTCGAATATCAAATATATCTTACTTCTTACGGGACTGATATTAGGCGTATTTCAATTCTTCCCGGAAATAAATCAGACGAGATTGAAATTAACCTTTCACCTGCCGAGAAAGGAAAACAAATTAATGTTCCAGATGGTAAGTGTAGGAGTTTTACTTCTTATTTCAATTTTTTTATTTGATGCCGTATCGCTTTCTATAATATGCACCAAATTTTTACCAAGAGAATTTTTCGAAAGTATGTTGATTACGACCTTACCATGGTACATAGGAAGCATCTGTACTTATATATGGTTGATTACAATTTTTATTGAGCCTAACTGGGTGAAGAAAACAATTTCAATTTTAGTTGCTGTCGGAATTGTTAGTCTATTCTATGCCGGAGAGGGTTACGGCAAGTATGCATTTTCAATATGGTATTTTGTTTTGCTAACCGGTTTTTGTAGTTCAATTATTTTTCTATCTGCATATAATTTTAAGAGAGGAATATGTTAAAGCAAATAAATATAATCCGAATAATTTTGATGCTTGTTATAGTATTTGCCGCATCTATTTTTATACCCGATTTTTATTGGAAGGCAAATAAGCATGAAATAAATAGAACCAATGTCTATTACAGTCCCATTAAGAAATGTTTTGTCCTACTCAAATCTGATGTACGGGGTGTTAAATATACCGATATAAAAGGGAAGCAATTCAACCGTGATGAGTTTGAAGAATTGGTGCCGTTTGTAAATTTTAGACAGCTGATGCTTACCGGAAAATTACCGGACACGATTGACGGGCAATCAATTGTTCCTAAAGAAATCAATCTAAATAATGTTACCCTAAGGGCGAATCCTGTTATGATTAATTCTAGGCCTCTTCAATTATTCCCGTTGTTTGAATCAGCTTCGGGCAGGGTGCGTCTCGAACTTTCTCCGGATTATTTTAGAATTGACAAGAGGATGGAGTTCATCACTTCTTTAACAAATGAAGTGAACGAAGAAAAAAGTCAATTATTCACAAGTGCCCTTCAAAAGGAAGGATTTAATTTTCCATCTAAAGGTATTTATGGAAATCCAACTACAAAAAAACCGTTTGATGAAGGTTACTTTGTTATTGATAACAGCAACAAAGTTTTTCATATAAAAATGGTGAAGGGACAACCTTTTTGTAAGAATACGGGGATACCGTCCAATCTTGGTATAGTATTTATATCCGCAATTGAATTTGAACTGCGCGAATTCTACGGATTAATAATAACCGACAAGAACGAAGCTTATTTTATTTCGTATGATAATTACAAATTGATTCAACTCCCTGTCGAAGATTATGATCATCAAGAAAATACTTTGCAAATAAAGGGAGATCTTTTTTACAGAATATTAGTTGTTAACAAAGAAAACGGATTTAATTCGGTTGTAACAGATAGGAATTATAAAGTTGTTGATAAATACAATGAAAGTTGGCCGGGAAAGGAATCAAGAACTGCCGGCATTATATCGTCATATATTTTTCCTTTTACTGTAACAATCGAAAAAGACACAACTCCGTTTATTAATTTTTATTTCAATTACTCTAATCTACACTGTTTATTCCTATCGGTTGTACTTCTAATTATAACAGTTTTTTACTTAAGGAAGAAAAACGTTGCTGCAAAAAAAATAGGATATTTTTCTGTTTTAGTTTTGCTAACCGGCATGTACGGATTTATAGCTGTTCTTGCAATAAAAGATTTTGATGATGATCCAAGTATTTCAAAAAATTTATAAAACCAATTATTCTATAGGTAATTAAAATGATATTTAAACAAATCACTACCAGGACAATCTTGTTTTCTTTTTTATTTCTCATTCTATCTTTGAGTCTAACTGCGGAAACAAACAAATACGAAGAAGGAAAAGTTTACAGACACAAATTAGCAAACGGTTTAACAGTTCTGACTATGGAAAGACATATTGCACCTTTGATTTATCACCAGCTTACTTACAAAGTCGGTTCACGAAATGAAAAACTAGGTGCGACAGGTATCTCGCACGTTGTTGAACATATGATGTTCAAAGGAACTAGCAAATACCGAAAGGGAGAAGTGTCAAAAACCATCACTGACAATTCAGGAATATTTAATGCGTTTACTTCTAACGATATGACAAGTTACTTTGAATATCTTCCGAAAAATAAAATCGAACTTGCGATGGATATTGAGTCGGATAGAATGTTTAATTCAACTTTCAATCCGGATGAATTTAAATCTGAAATTGAAGTTATTAAACAGGAAAGAAGATTAAGAACCGAAAGCAATGCCAACGGATTATTCAGAGAAGAGCTGATGAATATTGCTTATAAAAGTCATCCTAATCAGAATCCTGTTATCGGCTGGCCCGGAGATTTAAGCCACATTACCCGCGATGATGCTTATACATATTATAAAACATATTACACGCCAAATAATGCATTTCTTGTATTAGTCGGTGATTTTGATACGGATAATATTGTTGAACTCGCAAAAAAATATTATAGCGGAATTCCTAAGGGTCCCGATGTACAGGACATATATGAACTTGAAGAACAACAAGTAGTTCAGAAAATTTTCAAGTTGTACCATGTGGATTTTGCCACTCCCGGCATTAGCATGAATTTTCATATACCGAGTTATGATAATCCGGATGCACCCAAGCTGCGTGTTGCAAGCAAAATATTATGTGCAAGATCGCGTACAGCAAGACTGTATAAGATTTTGGTTACCGAGAAAAGATTAGCAACAGTGGCTGCAGGCGGATTCGGAGTAAGTAAAGATCCAACTCTCTTTTCAATCAGCGTTAAATTAAAAGAAGAATCTAAAATTGACACAGTTCAAAAAATCGTTTTCGATGAAATAAAAAAAATGCAGGATCAACCGGTAAGCGATTACGAACTACAGAAAGTTAAAAATAATTTTCAGTACGATGAACTTACAACCACTCAAAAAAATGCCGATCTCGGTTCGAGGATTTCTACTTATGAAGCATTCCATGGATGGGATTCTTATGAGAATTTTAAGAACGCTTTAATGGAAGTAACGAAAGAAGATATTATGGAAGTAATGAAAAAATATTTCAGCCCGGAAAAAATGACTATGGGATTAACATTGCCGGATAAAAATGCTTCCAAATTAAAAAATAGAAAAAAAGCCGCAGAGGAAAATGAGGAAGAGGATAAGAACTTAGGAGTTTTCTTTTATACGCCTTCTGCTTCTGATTGCACATTAGAAAATAATTACAACATCGGTGATGATGAAATAATCAAACCTAAACAGATTAGGCCGTTGATCAAAGAAACAAAATTATCCAATGGAGTAAAATTATATACTATTGAAGATCATCTTACCCCGACAATTGTTGTTGCTGGAATAATGGATACAGGTCTGCTTCCAGAAGAAAAGCAAGATCAGAAATGGGGAGCGGGAAACATGCTTGCCGGACTAATGAATAAGGGAACAGTGAAAGAATCTTATGACGAAATATCAGAAAGAATGTCTTTCGTACCATTTTCATTTGTAGTCGGCGGCGGAACACGTTCATTTAGTTTTAGCGGACAAAGTTTACTGAAGAATGCCGATGAACTTTTCGAGACTGGAATGGATATTCTTACTCATCCAAGATTGGATGATAAAGAGATTGAAAAGGTCAGAGAGGATATGATTTTGAGCGCCAAAAATCGGATGACAAACAAATCTATGGAAGCATTTTATTATATGTACAATAAAGTTTATGAAGGGCATCCGCTTTCCACAAATTCTTCCAGCGAAGAATCTCTTAAAAAAATTACAAAAGAAGATTTGATACAGCTTCATAATAAATATGTTAGACCGGAACATCTTTCTCTGCTTCTTGTTGGAGATATTAAACATTCAGAAATGGAAAAATTAGCTGAAAAATATTTTGGTAATTGGAAAGTCTCCTCAAATCTTCCTTCTATTGTAAAAATGCCTGTTACTTCTCCATTGAAAGAAAAACAGATCAAGGTTTTTCAGGAAAAGAATTATACTCAATGCACAATCAATATCGGATTTTCACCTTCAAATGAAATTAAGGAAGAAGAAGCAGAAGCAGTTAACATTCTAAATAATATTTTAGCGGCAAGTGCGTTAACATCAAGAATGGGTGTTGAACTTAGAGACAAACGGGGATTGTATTACGGGTTGAAGAGCGAACTTCATTCTCAAAGCAAGGGAATTGGTTATTGGAAAATGAATACAAAAACAGCTCCGAAGAATACAGCTAACTTGATAAAAGGAATTTTCGAACAAATTAAATTATTGATAGATAAAGGCATTACTGATAAAGAACTTGAGACAGCTAAAAATCATTTTCTTGGTTTACTCCCGTTCTATATAGAAACTACAGATGATATTGCACAAATGGTTTTTGATTCATTCAGCAAAGAAACATCGCTGGATATGTTTGATAAGAAAGCGGAAAGAATTAAAAGCGTTACTAAAGAAGATGTAATAAAAATGGCCAAAAAGTATTTCACATTGGACAAATTTGTGGTTGTTGTTGACGGTCCGATTGAAGAACATTCTTTGGATAATCTAATTAATGAATTATAGACTTATTGAATTTTCTCTTGAGATGAAAAAATGAAAAAAAAGTTCAAATACACTAATATTATTAGAGTTGCTTTCCAGTCAATAATACTTGCTCTTATCGGTTATGTTGCTTTGAGACCTGTATTTGACAAAACATATGTTTCCGATTTCGAAGCATATTGTCCTTTTGGTGGTCTATCTTCTCTTGGAAGTAAACTGTACAAAGGGACAATGTCCTGTAATATGAGTGAAACCCAAGTTGTGCTTGGTATAGTTCTTATTGCAGGAGTAATTATTTTTGGCAAATTATTCTGCAGTTATATCTGTCCGATTGGTTCAATAACAGAATGGCTTGGCAAGATCGGAGATAAGTTCAAGCTTAGAAGAGAAATGCCTAAAGTTGTTGATAGACCTTTACGTGCATTAAAGTATATTATACTTTTTGCAACTTTATATATTACTATGACAAGCAGTGAACTCTTCTGTAAAGAATTTGATCCTTATTTTGCCTCGGTAAATTTATTTGATAATACCGATATGGTACTTTACTTTGCAATTCCTGCATTTGTGATAACAATTCTAGGAACTATATTCTTTAGATTATTCTGGTGTAAATATCTATGTCCGCTTGGTGCATTGAGTAATATATTTCTTAATGTAATTCCAGCAGCTGCAATTATAATTTTATACGTAATTGTAAATGCTTTAGGTGCCGGAATAAGTTTGATGTGGTTGGTTCTTGCAATTTTATTAGTGGGTGCAGTAACTGAATTAGGTTTTCTTAAAAGTATATTTGCACCTATTCCTAAAATTACACGAGATGAAGAAACATGTACAGATTGCGGTCTATGCGATGAAAAATGTCCTCAAGGAATTAAAATCTCCAGTTATACAAAAGTAAATCATACAGATTGCAATCTTTGTTCCGATTGTGTTTACGCATGTCCGCTTAAAAATACAATCACAATCAATAATTCAAAAAAATGGAAATACTTAGCACCAATTTCGGTTATTGTGTTGGTTATAGTTGGTTTAGGTGCTTCTAAAGGAGTTGAGTTCACAACCATTTCTGATAAGTGGGGTAATTATAGTTCGGTAGATAATATTGCAGTTTATGAACAAGCCGGATTAAAAAATGTTAAATGCTACGGTAGTTCAAAAGCATTAGAGAGCCAGCTTATTAATGTTGATGGTATTTACGGATTGGATACTTACGCAGCATCTCACACGGTTAAGATTTATTATAATCCGTCAGAAATTTCCGAAACAAAAGTTAGACGTTCTCTTTTTACGCCTATCAAACAAGAGATAAGAAAATTGAAAGCAGTCTCAATTGATTCTCTCGCTATTTTCGAAGTGGGTGTATTCGGGTTGTTCGATTTAATTGATAATAATAATTTATTCTATTTGTTAAAAGAAGATGCCGGTATTTATGGTTTTGAAACTCATTTTGGCGAACCTGTTAAGACGGATATCTTTTTTGATATAAATAAAACCGATGCGAAGAAAATAATCTCATTGATAGAGAAGAAATTCACTATGGTAAAAAAAGGCGAGGGTGAAGAAAAGGTAGAGATTGATTTTAAAGTTGAAAATGAAGGCATAAGTAAAGGTTCTATCGGACTAAACGATTACACAAAAAGAATTTTTCGTACGTATGATAAAAAATTCAACGACTATAAGAGATACAATGCAGATCAGTTAAATGTTTTTGCATTTCCAATGCCTGAAGCCGGCATGCCTCCGCTGCGCAGATATTTCGGTTCGCTTGCAAGCCACCTTTCGGCAGATAATGGTATTGTCCGTCTTTCAACAAAGTATGAAGATAAACCTTATGGTTATATATTCTTCGATCCGTCACAAACATCTGTTGATAAAATTAAATCGGCTCTTGTTAAACAAAATTTAACAATTTTTGTTACTGAAACCGAAAAGAAAGATATCCCCAATCCTTTCCATATCAAACCGGAAGGAAAAGTTTTGAGAGCAACAGAGTTAAATTTTGAAGAAGATAGTTTTCAATAAATAATATTATTAATAAATGTAAGATGTTTAATTAAAAAAATGTATTAATAAATAAAAAGGAGAAATATGAAAAAAATCGTTTTAGTAATTTTTGTCATCCTGCTTTCCATGCAGAATTCCATTGTATTGGGCGCTAATAAATATGGGAAAGAAATTACGTTAAAGAATAAAACAAGGATTTCGGAGATACTCGCTAATCCACAAAAATATATAGGGAAGACCGTACTTGTTGAAGGCACTGTAGTTGCTGTATGTGAAAAAAAAGGGTGCTGGATGGAATTATCGAGTGATAAAAAATTTCAAAAAATAAAAATAAAAGTAAAAGATGGTGAAATCATTTTTCCATTAGAGGAAAAAGGAAAAAACGCTTTAGTTGAAGGGGTTGTCTACGAAATTAAAATGACTAAAGAGCAAGCGATTGAAGCAGCAAAAAATGAAGCTGAAGAACATGGTAAAAAGTTCGATCCTTCATCTGTAACCGGCCCGGTTACACTTTATCAGATAAAAGGGCTTGGTGCTGTAATTAAATAAGTTAATAATTTTTCAGAAGGTTGTATTAGAAAATACTCCACTTGTTGCAGTTATATTTTATGTAAGTGGAATGAATTAATACAACCTTCTTTTTATAGAGGTTTTAATGATAAAATGGCGTAAGTGGGTTAGAATTCTGCACAGAGATATTGGATATATCGCTACCGGATTGACGGTTATTTATTCCATATCGGGAATTGCCGTTAACCACGTATCTGAATGGAATCCTAACTATATAATTACAAAAACCGAAACAAAGATTGACCCGATTCCTGATAGTACATTAAATTCGGCTGACCTGGTAAATGATATTTTAAAAAAAATAAATGAAAAGGGAAAACTCAAAAACAGTTTCTATCCTGATGCAAATACATTAAATATTTTCGTTGAAGGAAATACAATAACCGTTAAATTGAAAACCGGCGAAGTGACTGAGGAAAAAGTAAAGAGCAGGGCTGTATTTCGGGAGACTAATTTTCTCCATCTCAATAATCCTAAAAAAGTATGGACTTATGTCGCTGACTTATTTGCTGTATCATTAATTTTTCTTGCAATAACAGGATTGTTTATGATCAAGGGTAAAAAAGGAATTACCGGCAGAGGAGCTTGGTTAACCGCTATTGGTTTTTTGATTCCCATTCTTTTTTATCTGGTATACTACTATAAAGTGTTATAGTAATTATCCCCGATTAATTTTAGTAAAATAAAATACATTGGGAGTGAAATTAATAAGAGCTGATACTCTGGAGTTGTTCTCTAAATCCTTCGATATCATTTAATAATCTTAAACTCCAGATGGATTTTCATTATTCTTCTCAGTCAATTTCTGCTCAAACAAAAACAAATGGGAATTTTGTCGTAATACAGGTGTAAAAATGTTATTCTTTGCTAGAGCAATATCTGTAACTTTAAAAGCTTCGGATATTTTTACTACATCAAGGAACACTCCAACTGTATAGGCACAAACTTCAATTCAAAAAGCAGCACTAGTGAAAAGACAAGAATATTTTCTCTAAATATTTCTACTTTTTCCAGCGCATTGCAAGTGAAGAAATTGATGATAATATGGACCATTCGGATTATAGCGATGATTTTTAATTAGTGCCAACAAGGATTTTATTAAAAAACCCGTGCACAGATTTAATCCAACCTAAAGCTCTTAACATCAACCGAAATTATCTAATATCACATTTTTAATTATCCTTGGTAATTTATCTTGAACGTGATTAAACTTTCT
>VEPI01000168.1 GCA_012026935.1 Melioribacter sp.
ACCACTTCATTTTCATCGGAAATAGTAACAAGGTCTTGCATATAAATTCCCCATGAACCTTTTAAAGCTAATTCGGGGATAAATCTTAATGTAAAACTGGTTCTGGGTTCAATAAAGAAAGAAGCCCCGCCGCCTGCAAATCTGGTTGCATGAACTCTTGCACCCAGATCGGCACCAAAATTTGAAAATCTTAAAAATTTATATTTTGCGAAAGCGCTTACATTTACTCCTCGTGTATTAGTGGTTATAGATTGTCCTCTAAAATTTTCCAGTGTTAAAGTAGTATGAACCTCGGAAATTTTAAATCCGCCTGCTAATTCATCTTTATTATCATAAACGTAATTGAAATCAATACGCATTGTGAAATCTGATAATTCATTTTTCATACCTTTACCGCCGCTTAAATTAGGCGACTGCTCGCCGGAAAAAGAAGAGTAAGAAAGATCAAGCTGGTAGAATAAAGGCGAATCCGAAACTTGAAAATAATTAAAAGCTAAAGTTTTATTTTCCCACTGGAAATCTTCCCGCTTAGGATTGTTGTTCATAATTTTATCTCCGCTCATAAAAGCGCTGAGAGAAAATTTAGCATCCTGCATAAAAGAATTATCTGAATAATTTACTTTTGCGAAAAGATCATAAAAATCTGCGGGGATAGAATTATTGTTTCTGAATTTTTTTAATACAATATCGGAATAGTTTCTTCGTCCGCTGATGATAAATGAACCTGAGGGAATAGGCCCCTCTAAAAAGAGTTTTGCAGTTAACAAACTTATACCTGCTTTAGCCCCAAAAGAATTTTTATTACCGTCTTTAGTAACAACTTTGAGTACAGATGATAATCTGTGTGTATATTCGGATGGAAAACCGCCTTTGTAAAATTCCATTGAGCTGATCATATCGGGATCGAGTGCACTGAAAATACCAAGTGCATGATATGGATTATAAATTGTTGTGTTATCAAGCAGAACTAAATTCTCGTTGCTGGGGCTGCCGCGTACATAGAACCGTGCTGAAACATCTCCGCCGGTCTGAACTCCGGGCATGCTTTGAAGCGAACGGAAAACATCTAACTCCACACCTTTCGGCAGGTTTTCCAAATCTCTAATTGCAATTCTTTGCAAGCTCAGGTCGGTTGCGTTCTCTTTTGCAATTTTTTGACCGGTCGTTTCAATTGTTTTCATCTGAATGTTCAACGCAGCGAGCTGAACACGAAGATCGTTTACAATATCGGGTTCAATATTTATAAAAAACTGTTTTGATTTATAACCCACATAAGAAATAACAACGGTAACTCTTTTGTAAGGAAGTGATGCCATAACAAAAAATCCGCGGAAATCGGTTATGGCTCCGCGGTTCAATTCTTTGATATAAACATTTGCATATGGCAATGCCTCTCCGCTTAATGAATCGGCAATAAAACCGCGGAGTATTCCTTTTTCTTGCGCCCGCAAATCCGTTTTGAAAATAGTAATGATCAAAATGAGAACGGTTAAGCTCATGGTTAGCAGTTTTTTACTTTGTGATGATAGCTGGAGGTTGATTGTATAAAATGTCATTGAATCCCTAAATGTTAAGGACAAACTTAGGATAGAGGAGTTTTATATTCAATGTAAATTATGCGGTACGAAATATTTCAAGATGGCAGTTTAATTGAAAAATATTTTGTGAGCACAAATAATTTTTTTACCTTCGTGCAATCAATTTTGAATTTTTCCTCTCTTTCCGCAATCAATAATTATTAGGAGTCCAAAAAGAGGTTGAACAAGAAAATTATACCGGATAAAACTGCTAAGCTGATTTTAGAAGATGGAAATATTTTTGAAGGAAAACTTTTTGGTTATCATAAATCAATAGCCGGTGAAGTTGTTTTTAATACCGGCATGGTTGGATACCCCGAAACACTAACAGATCCTTCTTACAAAGGACAAATACTTGTAATGACATACCCGCTTGTTGGTAATTACGGCATCCCACCAATGAACGAAGGAATTCCGGAAAATTTTGAATCCGATCGAATTCAAGTTCAGGCCTTAATTGTCTCTGAAGAATCGAAATCATTTAATCATTGGAATGCAGTTGAAAGTCTCGATCAATGGTTCAAGCATTCAAAGATTCCCGGACTTTACGGAATAGATACGCGCCGTCTAACAAAAATTTTGAGAGAACGGGGAACGATGCTTGGTAAAATTGAGATCGGGAAAGAAAAAATAAAATATTACAATCCCGATGTAGAAGATTTGATTTCGAAAGTAACCGTCAATCAAAAAGAAGAATTTGTAAATGGTAAGAAAAGAATTTTATTGATTGATTGTGGCTGTAAGAAAAGTATTTTTTCAAATCTGCTTAAAAGAAAAGTTACTGTCATCCGAGTTCCGTATGATTATGATATAGACAAAGAAGATTTTGACGGGGCTGTCATTTCCAATGGTCCTGGCAATCCTGTAGTATATAAACAACTTATTGCTACTGCAAGAAAACTTATTCAGAAACAAATTCCAACATTAGGTATTTGCCTTGGTCATCAAATGCTTTCACTTGCAGCCGGCGCAAAAACGTATAAATTAAAATATGGCCACCGCAGCCAGAACCAACCGGTAAAGCAAGTGGATTCCAACAAGTGTTATGTAACCTCACAGAACCACAGTTTTGCTGTTGATACCAAATCATTACCACGCGGCTGGCAGCCATGGTTCGAAAATTTAAATGATTATTCAAATGAAGGTGTCCGCCACGAAAAACTTCCTTTCATGAGTGTTCAATTTCATCCGGAAGCAGCACCCGGACCGGTAGATACCGCTTTTATTTTTGATGAATTCTTGAAGGATGTGAAATAAAGCTACATCCGACTCCCTCGAAGGGGGAGAGGTTATGATAAAAAAATATAGATATAATTTTGATAGGAAAGAATGAAACATAAAATTAAAAAAGTTTTGATTATTGGAAGTTCTGCACTAAAGATTGGTGAAGCCGGTGAATTTGATTACTCAGGATCTCAAGCAATAAAAGCTTTAAAGGAAGAAGGAATCTACACGGTTCTAATTAATCCCAACATTGCAACAATTCAAACTTCGGATTACCTCGCCGATAAAGTTTATCTTCTTCCGATCAATACAAACTATGTTGAAAAAGTAATTGCTAAAGAAAAACCAGACGGAATTATTCTTGGATTCGGCGGACAAACAGCATTGAACTGCGGACTAGCTCTTCATAGAGAAGGGGTTCTAAAGAAATATAAAATCCAAGTTTTAGGAACTCAAATAGACGCGATTGAAAATACGGAGGATCGGCAGTTATTCTGCAATAAGCTTTCCGAAATAAATATAAAATTTCCGCAGAGTAAAGCAGTAACAAGCGATGATGAAGCTGTTGAGTTTGCAAAACAAATAGGCTTTCCAGTTATTATTAGAATCGCCTATGCTCTTGGTGGATTAGGTTCCGGTGTGTGCAGAAATCAAAATGAAGTTAAGAAGCTTGCAGCAAAAGCACTCTCTTATTCATCACAAATTTTAGTTGAAGAATATCTTGAAGGCTGGAAAGAGATTGAATACGAAGTTGTACGCGACCGATACGATAATTGTATCACCGTTTGTAATATGGAAAATATTGATCCGATGGGGATTCACACCGGAGAAAGTATTGTGGTTGCGCCAAGCCAAACTCTTACCAACAATGAATTCCACATGCTGAGGGAAATTGCAATTAAAACTATTCGGCATCTTGGCATTGTGGGAGAATGTAATATTCAATATGCACTTGATCCGAACTCTCAAGATTATAGAGTTATAGAAGTTAATGCACGTCTTTCAAGAAGTTCTGCACTTGCGTCGAAGGCAACCGGATATCCCCTTGCATTTGTTGCCGCAAAACTTGCTCTCGGTTTTGGTTTGCATGAATTACCAAATTCAATTACAAAAACAACTAAAGCATTTTTCGAACCTGCACTTGATTATATAGTAATTAAAGTTCCGAGGTGGGATTTGAAAAAATTCCGCTTAGTAAAACGTAAACTGGGTTCTTCGATGAAGTCCGTTGGCGAAGTGATGGCGATCGGAAGAAAATTTGAAGAGGCAATCCAGAAAGCAATGCGTATGCTGGATATTGGTGTTGAAGGACTAACTGCAAGCAGAACAAAAGTAGAGTTCGAAGAATTAGAAGAAGCGCTGCGCAATCCAACCGAAGAAAGAATGTTTGCTGTTGTTCAAGCATTGAAACAAGGTTACTCCGTTGATTGGGTTCATTCACTTACACATATTAATAAATGGTTTCTCTATAAAATTCAAAATATTGTTGATATAGAAAAAAAGATTTCGGAAACAAAAGGAAATGTATCCAGAGAACTTCTGATAGAAGCAAAGCAGCATGGTTTTTCCGATCGTCAGATTGCAAACGTGATCGGGAAAGATGCACATGATATTTACAAACTCAGAGAAAAAAATAATGTTCATCCCTTCATTCAGCATATAGATACACTTGCGGCGGAATATCCTGCAAAGACAAATTATTTATATCTTACATACAATTGTTCTATTCATGATTTCGAGTTTAAACTTAAGAAGAGTGTTTTCATTTTAGGGTCAGGCCCGTATAGAATCGGCAGCTCGGTTGAATTTGATTGGTGCTGTGTTATTACAGGAAAAACATTACGCGAGATGGGTTACAAAACTGTTATGATAAATTGTAATCCTGAAACAGTCAGCACGGATTACGATGAGTTTGACGCTTTATTCTTTGAAGAACTAACAACAGAAACAATTTGGGAAATTTATGATGCATTAAAACCGCTTGGTGTTGTTGTTTCAATGGGCGGCCAGACTCCGAACAACCTAGCACTCAAGCTTCATAAGATTGGAGTTAAAATACTTGGGACTTCACCGGAATCAATTGATGCGGCGGAGAATAGAAGTGTATTCTCTTCGATGCTTGATGAACTTGAAATTGAGCAACCAGTCTGGAGTAAACTTAGTACTTTAGAAGATGCACTCCAGTTTGCAAATAAAGTTGGTTATCCGGTTTTAGTACGACCTTCTTATGTGTTAAGCGGTGCAGCAATGGCAATAGCTACTGGCGATTTTGAGTTGACAGGCTTCTTGCAAAAGGCAGTTGATGTTTCTCCTGAACATCCCGTTGTTATTTCAAAATTTTTAGTCAATGCAAAAGAATTAGAATTTGATGCGGTTGCACAAAACGGAAAGATTGTTTGTTCTGCAATTTCTGAACATGTTGAAAACGCAGGAGTTCATTCAGGTGATGCAACTTTGGTTTTACCGGCGCAGCGGACTTATCTTGAGACAATGAGACAGATAAAACAAATTTCTTCAGACATTTCTAAGAAACTGAATATCAATGGACCATTTAATATTCAGTTCATCGCAAAAGACAATCGCGTAAAAGTTATTGAATGTAATTTGCGTGCATCGAGAAGTTTTCCTTTTGTATCTAAGACTCTCAAGAAAAATTTTATTGAAACAGCCTCCAAAGTTATAATCGGGAAAAAAGTCGAAAAGTGGGATGATCAAACTTTGACTTACGATTATGTTGGCGTAAAAGCACCGGAGTTTTCTTTTACACGTCTTGAAGGAGCTGATCCTACAACAGGAGTTGAGATGGCTTCAACGGGAGAGGTTGCATGTCTTGGTCAAGATTTTGACGAAGCATTTTTAAAAGCACTTACATCAGTTGGATATAAATTTCCGATCAAATCAATTTTAATATCATCTGGTTCAATAGTTTCAAAGTCCGAATTACTTGAACCGACGAGACAATTAGTAAAACTTGGGATAAAATTTTACGGAACACAGGGAACAGCTAAGTTTATGAATACGAACGGAATTCCCGTAGAAACTTTGGAATGGCCGCTTAGCAGTAAAACTCCAAATGCTGCGGATTATATTAAATCCGGTAAAATAGATCTCGTAATCAACATCCCCAAAAATTTTCAGGAAGAAGAACTAACCAACGATTACATCATTCGGCGTACTGCAGTAGATTATAAAATTCCGCTAATTACAAATCGCCAACTAGCAATGCGTTTGGCAGAAGCATTAACAAACAAAGATCCGTTAAATCTTGAAGCAAAAAGCTGGGATGAGTATTAAGTTCAAATAGTTAGTATTTCTTATGAGAATTTAAATACTTATTTTACTCTTGTAGTTAGAAATGAAAATAGAAAGGGGTACAAATCTTGGATAAAAAGAAACCCAGACTACTTGTTGTAGAAGATGATTTAGAAAATCAAAAATTCCTCCGCATTTTTCTTAAAAGAAGTTTTGAATTAGGAGTTTGTGACTCGGCAGAATCATTTTATGAAAGACTTAATGAAAATAATTATGATATAATTTTGATGGATATATCGCTTCGCGGGACAAAAGACGGACTTCAACTCACAAAAGAACTACGCTCTCAAGAGAAATATAAAAACATACCAATCGTTGGCCTTTCTGCACATGCATTTCAAAGAGATAGAGACAATGCTTATCAAGCCGGAATAGATATATTTATAACTAAGCCTGCTCAGGGAAATTTTCTTCTGGAAAATCTCCTGACTGTACTTAAACAAAAATCTGGAATTACTGCGGGTTGATAATCTGCTCTCATATTTATTGAAAATGATATGTAACAATTCTTAATAGAGTTTCGTCTAAAGCTAAAATATCTATAGGAGTTTATATGATGCGTAAAATGTTTTTATTTACGGCAGCGATTATTCTATTTGCCAATATGAATTTGCTTGCTCAGAACGGAAAAGATTCAACCGATAGAAATTGTGATGATGAAAAATGGTTAGAATGGAAAGATTATGAATGGTTCCACTGGGAATTTCATGGCAAACCATTTATGGAAGTTAATTACGGATTTGGTACAACAGAGCACAAAAAATTAAAAAGCAGTTTTGCGGATAACGGGTTATTAGAATTGAAGCTCGGCTACGCATCACGTTCAACACACTATTCTGAAAATATTATTCAGTTCAGTGAAAAATATCTTTTTGGATCTAAGCTTAGTTCGGACTTGAAATCTTCTTCGACGGTTATTGGCGAAATGAAATCAAATTTATGGAGATTTGGTTTTGCCAAGAGGGAAGGATATGCTTATAAGTTTAATAATTTTTCTATAATGCCGTATAACAGCAGCGGTTTTTCATGGTCGCGTCTGGATATGATTAATTACCCGGCACAATTTTATTTGTTAATTAATCCGCCTATGAGTTTGGATGATGCTATTAACGACACCGAAATTCTCAATCGATTTCATGACGCATTCAGATTTGGAACTGTGAATGAAGGAGGAATTAAATTTGATATAGCTTCGACAGTTTCATTAAATGTAAGTTATGAAGCTGCTGTTATTTTCCCGCGTCATTTAGTTTGGAAACATTTTGGCAGTATGATTATTGAAGAAAGCGCCAAGCATTTCTTAGGTAATTTTATTGACGAAGTAAGTGATTCTTCACCTTATGCAACTCCGATTGTAGATTTTCTTTTGAACAATGGTCTTTCTTATGCATTCTTCACTTTGAAGAAAGATAGAATGAATTGGCCTTTTGAAACCGAAACTCCGTTAACTTATGAGACAATTAAATTTGGTATAACAGTTACTTTTTAATAAACCCTGAAACATATATTTAAAAATGAAAACCCCGCATGAGCGGGGTTTTTTTTGTTGCTAAATAATAATTCTATTATTTCACAACTTTCACTTCTTGAGCTTGAGGTCCTTTCGGGCCATCGCCAACAGAGAATTCAACCTGCTGACCTTTCTCCAGAGAGCGGTATCCTTCTTGAACAATAGAAGAAAAATGTACAAATATGTCTCCGCCCTGAGTTCGCTCAATAAAACCGTAACCCTTTGTAGCATTAAACCATTTTACGGTTCCATTTTCACGTTCTGCCATTAATACTACTCCTATTAAAAATGGAAATTATTATTAAACACATTGAGCAATAAATATAAAAAATAATATGCATGCTCAACGGCGATAAAATTAGAAATATTTTTTTAAAAAATAAATATTTTTTTCTAAACTATAAGTTCTTTGCCATCACTGCAATTTGATTTGCTTGTTTTTGATTGTACTCAAAAGCAATTTTTTTGTGATTAACCAAATCAATTATTGTTCCGATCATGCAGATACCACCGGTAAGTAAATATAAAATGCCCATACCGATTTGGTCTGTTAAGAATCTTTGGATGCCGGAAATGCCGAGAAATCCGACAAGTGTTACTAATAAAATTGTTTGGGGATCTTTTCTTCGTGTACGATAGATATTAGCAAACTGTTGTGCCTGTTTGTCATCCATGTTTTTAATTAAACTGGATATGTACATTTGTTCTTCACCCATGATTTCTGGTAACATTTCTAGAACATTAGCCATAAATAACCTCTTTAGTTTTGTGATAGTTATGATACATTTTATGTGATAGTTTTATTATGCGAAGAGAGATTAGTATAAATGCAATTATTCCAAGAGGATGTGTTTGAAGTGAATGTAAAAGATCTCCATGATAAAAAAATGATATTGATCTGCCTAAACCGCAGCCCGGACAAAATGTTATTCCAAGATTATGAAAAGGGCAAAACGAAAATTGTTGAACTTGATAGGGATTAACTGTTAGCAAATAAACCAGCCCAATAAACCATAGCACAGCTTCCAAATCAACAATTTTCAATATGGATTTAATACGTTCCGTTTTCAACCTAGATAAACTCTAATCAAATTATACTTGAATTTTTATCTTGAATCAAGCTTCAATTATTTAGTCGTTTGGAAAAGCGAATAGTTTAATAAAATTGGCACAGTAAAAAACGGGCGTCTTCTTGTCTTTAATAAAAAACCCCGTCTCTCGATTTCAGTTGAGAGCGGGGCATTATTGTTAGATAGTTATGTGTTTACGCCCTGTTTGCGCTTCCGAGTACGTTTACAATTTTATGTTTGTACAATTCTTTCAAAGAATCACGTGCAGGACCAAGATATTTACGAGGATCAAATTCCGCCGGGCTGTCTGTAAAAACCTTGCGGATTGCCGCAGTCATAGCCAATCTTCCGTCAGAATCAATATTTACTTTGCATACGGCAGATGCAGCAGCGCGGCGTAATTGTTCTTCCGGAATTCCAACAGCGTCTTTTAACTTACCGCCGTTGCCATTTATGATTTTTACTAAATCGGACGGCACAGACGATGCACCGTGCAATACAATCGGGAATCCCGGAATTCTTTTTTCACATTCTTCAAGAATATCAAAACGAAGAGGTGGTGGAATGAGAACACCGTCTGCATTTCTTGTGCATTGCGCAGGAGTAAATTTATTGGCACCGTGAGATGTTCCGATAGAGATTGCTAAAGAATCTACTCCGGTTTTTTTAACAAAGTCTTCAACTTCTTGCGGCTTTGTGTAATGAGTTACTTCGCTTGATACGTCATCTTCGATCCCGGCTAGTACCCCAAGCTCGCCTTCAACACTTACATCATATTTATGGGCATACTCAACAACCTGGCGCGTTACCTCAACATTTTTTTCGTACGGGTGATGAGAACCGTCAATCATTACCGAAGAAAATCCGGATTCAACGCATGATTTGCAAAGTTCAAGCGTGTCGCCATGATCGAGATGAAGAACTATTGGAATATCGTATCCCAATTCATGCGCGTAATCAACTGCGCCTTTTGCCAAATGTTTTAAAAGAGTTTGATTTGCATATTTACGCGCACCGCTGGATACTTGAAGTATTACAGGCGATTTTGTTTCAACACATGCACCGATGATTGCCTGTAATTGTTCAAGATTATTAAAATTAAAAGCTGGAATAGCATATCCGCCTTTTACAGCTTTTTGAAAAAGCCCTTTTGAATTAACTAATCCTAATTCCTTGTATGTAGTCATGATTCTTGCCTTTCTAATAAATGAAAATCGTTATTGTTATCTATATAAATTATTTTCTCATAAACCGAAATAAGCAACAACGCCAATATGAAATGTGAAAAAATCGGTTGTAGATTTTTTTGCGTTATAAATTGTTTGGCCTTGATTATTCACTGTAATACTTTGTTCGGTAAGATAACTTGCCTCTGTTCCGAATAAGTAGCGTGCTTTTAAATCAAGATACAAAGCGCTTATCTTATCAAGATTGTCTGTCAACTTGAAGAGAATACCGCCGCCGCCGCCATAGTTCCAAGTAAAGTCATTATAGTTAGTCGTAGATGCAATTTGCCAATTACCGTTTTCGTTTTTCACTTCTGATGTGGTCCAAATAATTGCACCGCCGAATAACCCTTCAATATAAGGACGCACAGTACCAAAGAACGGACTGACTTGTAGTGCTAAATGTAAATTAGCCATACTATTTGTTCTGGTTAAATTCAGATAAACACCTGGAAATCCGGGCCATTCTCTTCGCTCGCTGGTTAAACCGTAAATTAAATATCCCCCATCAAGCCCAATAGTAAATGGTCTCTCATGTGTTGGCTCCCATAACGTTCCTTGAATTTGAAATCCAAATCCCATCTGATCAACATTTTTTCTGAAATCGCCTTGCGGATAACCAAGCATAAAACTACCGCCTACGGTCTGCGCCATTGTTACTGACGCGAGAAATAAAATCATTATTACAGTTAAATGTTTTTTCATGTTTTACCTTATTTACTTGTATATAGTGAAATTATTGTTGATTTCGTACGTAAATATACAAAAAAACTTTTGGCTGATTTAATTCACTTCAGGTTGAATTCTCTGCTGTTTACGGCGTCATTCATGCATGCTTTTAGCGGGAATCTATTGGTGGATGCCCGATAAAAACATTCGGACATTATAAGATACCTCGCTTTTTTGCTGCGCTTGGGTTTCGTTCTACAATTTTTTAAGTAAAACTAATATCTTTTTGGTATGATTTTAATAACAATTCCGCAAACTCTTTGAATGAAATTTCTTTTGCCCCAAACATTTTCAAGTGATCAGTTTGATATTGAACATCGAGCAGTATAAATCCTTTTTCCCGGAGTCTTTCTAATAATTTTATAAGTGCACATTTAGATGATTGCGTAATTTTCGAAAACATTGATTCACCAAAGAAAGCCCCTTGATAAGAAACACCGTATAATCCGCCAATTAAAATATTCTTTTGATAAACTTCGACTGAATGAAGGTGGCCAAGTTTCATCAATCCTTTGTATGCCTCAATCAATTTTTCTGAAATCCATGTTGATTCACGGTCTGCACATTTTTTTATAACTCCGATTGTATTTGAGTCGTAGCGGAATTCAAAATCGGTTTTTTCTAAAAATTTTTTTAACGATCGCGGAAGGTTAAAATCATTTATTGGAATTATTGTGCGTGTTTCAGGCAGATACCAGTTAATATTGCCAGTTTCATCAGCCATCGGAAAAGCACCGCGTGCATACATTAAAATCATATTTTCAGGTTTTAGCAGATCCGCGTTTGAAAGATTTTTTTCTCTACTCATGAGATTTTACTTCGTACGAAATAATATCATATCCTTTTTTAGTTTCGAATCCGGCAAATACAACTCCTACAAGAACAAATAACATTCCTAATAAAAATACAGTGGTAATGAAATAATTCAATTTGCCAATCGAAAGAAAAGAAGAAACTCCGAGCAGTAAAGAAGTCAAAACAAATAATGCAACTGAAGTTGTGTAACACAAGACGGCATTTCTAACTAATTTTGCTCTGTATACTAAAGAGCTAATTTGTATAGCGGCACTTTCTAATCTAATGTTGTCGTCCGTTGAGTGCTTTCCATCGGCAATCTTGCTGAGTAATCTTCTTTTTTCTTCATTCAGTAACCGGATTCTGTTAACAACTAAAGAATATTTGTTGTTTATGCCGAGCAATAATAAACCGCAAGCACTGATCATTACTGCAGGAGCAACCATTAGCTGAATGATTTGTATAGCGTTTAATGTTAACTCTTTGAAAAGATCCATAATGTTTCTCCCATTAATGTAGAGACCATTCGATGCGTAGTCTCATTAGGCAACAATCATCTTTTTATTCGTATTCCCAGCCAATTTTCCAAAGTAGAATAAATTATTTCTTTTTCTTCTCCGTCAAAATTTTTTATTCTCGTTCCATGGGAACCGCCCTTCTTTACCATCTTAACTGCATTTGTTAAACCGAGAAGCTGGATTGAAGTAGCGCTCCATGTATCATTACCGCCGTAAATGTAAAGTATATTGCTTCCGTATTTTTGTAGCCAATAATTTACATCCTGCATAACGCTGCAATCATATTTAATCTTGGCATCTTTCGGTACAAGCATAATATTTGAGCCGTCTTTTATTTCCTTGAGCAAATCCTTAAATGGGGAGAGATCATAACCGTAATAACCGATTTCGTTATAAGCTTGAACATAAAAGGGACCGAAATCATCCATTGCTTTTTGTGTAAAGAAATAAAGCGGATTCGATTTTTTCATGTGCTGATATAATTGTTCTGCAGTTGCATCGGCGGCAGGAATATCTTCGCACTTTGTTGAACCCCATTGCCAAAAAGCAAATGAGTATTCAAGTGTCATATATTCCAGAACAAAATCATAATCCCAAGCAAAATGGATATTTTCTTTTTCGGCATCGCTCATTAGAAGTTTTACAATTTCTTCTCTCTTTGTAAGAAACGCCCGTTGAAATTGAATAATTTTTTTTCTGCATTCCTCTGTTCCAACGGAATTTAAAAACATATAAATCCGCGGATCTTCCTGGGCAAGGTTGACAGGAGCTACATAAGGGACGGCAACATCAATATCGTTTGGGTAAAATCTTTTAAAGTAAAGGGTTGTCTGTCCGCCTTTGCTGATTCCCGTGCTAACCCATTTGCCACTGTAAATTTTCTTAAATAATTGAACTATTGAGTGATGATCTGCCGCGGCTTGTTTGATGTTGAGATATTTCCAATCTTTTTTTTGCGGTATAGATTTGCCGAAGTATCTGTGCTCAACAATAATCTGATTTGAATTCAGGATTCTGGTTAATTCGGAAGTATAATTTCCTCCTGCGGCATAACCTTCCGTAACAAAGACGGTGGAAAAGGTTTCATTCTTATGCAGAAGAAAAATTCTCTGTTTGAATTTTGTCCCGTTTGGTTTGTTGTGGTCCAACGGCTGAGTTACCATCATTTCATACGCTTCGGAAAAAGTCGTATCATGTTTAACGGGGGTAATATCGGAAATCTCTTTGAACGATTTTAATTTCTTAAATAATGTTGATTCTGATTGAGAAACGACAAATGAATTAACGAACAGAAAGGCGATTAAAAGTAAGTAAACTTTCTTATACATTATTTTCTCCGCACCATTGACAAAAATCCGTTGAAATCCCGATTGAAAATTAATCATCTTGGCAATGAAATACGAAAGCGAGGAAGAAAAAATTTCTAATTACATTTATCTGGCATAAATATAATTGTGAAGAACCTCAATAGTTTCTTGGTGATCTTTTATATCAACTTCCAAAAGGTCTTTAATTGATAAAATTCCGACCAACTTTTCTTTATCAACAATTAAAATGTGGCGTGTGCCTTTATCTTTCATTTTTTTTAAGCATTGTTCGTGGGATTGATTGATATCGGCAACCAAAAGATCTTTAGTCATAACTTCATCTACACTCGTTTTTTTCAGGTCTAATTCATTAGCAATTACTCTCCGCACCAAATCTCTTTCGGAAAAAACTCCTAATAATTTTCCATCTTCTGCTACTACAGGTGAAAGTCCAATATTGTGCTTTGCCATAAAACAAGTTACATCGTAAATAGTTGTGCCGGAATTAACTGTTAATATATTTTTAGAACCAAGAATTTCTTTCAATGATTTCATTTTATCCTCCATTAAAAACTTTAGAAGTCTTTCGGGAGTATCATACGGTTTCAAAGGATTTATTGCAAGGGAAAAATGTAATAAATAAAAAACCCCGTATTTAACGGGGTTTTTATAATAGAATTATTTTTCCGACATGAACGGGTAACGGTAATCATGAGGTGGAATAAAATTTTCTTTTATAGTCCTAGCAGAGACCCAGCGTAGAAGATTCAAATAACTTCCGGCTTTATCATTTGTTCCGCTTGCACGTGCGCCGCCGAACGGCTGCTGACCAACCACAGCGCCGGTTGGTTTATCGTTGATATAAAAATTACCAGCGGCATTGACCAAAATTTTATCCGCAAGTTCTACTGCATATCTGTCTTGCGCAAAGATAGCTCCTGTTAATGAATAGGGAGAAGTCTCGTCGCAAATATGAAGTGCTTCTTCGTACTTACTGTCTTCATAAACATAAAGAGTTAAGACAGGACCAAAAATTTCTTCTTCCATTGATTTGAATTTCGGATTTGCAGCTTCAATCACTGTCGGTTCTATGAAATAACCTTTTGAGCTATCGTAATTTCCGCCGGAGATAATTTTAGCTTCGTTTGATTTCTTGGCATAATCTATATAACCGGTAATCGTATCGAATGCACCTTTATCAATTACTGCATTCATAAAGTTTGAAAAGTCACGAGGATCGCCCATCTTAACTGTTTTTAATTCGCTCACAATAAAATCTTTTAACTCAGGCCAAATTGATTTTGGAATATAAGCACGTGAAGCTGCAGAACATTTTTGTCCTTGATATTCAAACGCTCCTCTGATCATTGCAGCACCAAGTGCTTTAACATCTGCACTTGAATGGGCAAAAATAAAATCTTTTCCGCCGGTCTCGCCGACAAGTCTTGGATAAGATTTGTACTTTGGTAAATTATTCGATGCTGTTTTCCACATTCCTTGAAATACGGAAGTACTTCCGGTAAAATGAATTCCGGCAAAATGTTCTGAATCAAGAACCGGACTTCCAACTTTAGAACCCGAACCCGGAACAAAATTAATTACGCCTTCAGGCAACCCTGCTGCTTCCAATAATTTCATTATCCAGTATGCAGAATAAACCGCGCTTGATGCCGGTTTCAATAACGCAACATTTCCCATCAATGCAGGTGCAGTCGGCAAATTTCCGCAGATAGATGTAAAGTTGAATGGAGCTACTGCAAAAATAAATCCTTCGAGAGGACGGTATTCCATTCTATTCCACATTCCAATTGGTGAATGAAGCGGTTGCTCTTGGTAAATCTTCATTGCGTAATAAGCATTGAAGCGGAAGAAATCAACCAGCTCAGCAGCAGCATCAATTTCTGCTTGGAACGGATTTTTACTTTGTCCTAACATTGTTGCCGCGTTGAGAATATATCTCCATTCTGTTTGACTCAAAAGATCTGCCGCTTTTAGAAAAACTGAAACTCTATCCTGCCAATCCATTCGCGACCAATTTTTATGTGCTTGCATAGAAGAAGTGATTGCATCGTTTACTTCTTTCGTTCCTGCTTTATGATATTTACCCAGAATGTGTTTATGATCGTGAGGCATTACACAATTATCTGTATCACCGGTTCTAATTTCTTTACCGCCGATAATAATTGGAATATCAATTGTTTGTTTAGCCATTTCATCAAGTTTTGCTTTCAGTGCAGTTTTTTCAGGTGATCCGGGTGCGTAATTTTTTACCGGTTCGTTTGGTGGAAGCTGAATATTAAAAATTGCATTTGCCATGTTTGTACCTTTTTTTTCAAGAGGAAATAATTGATAGACGAAAATTAGGAAAATAAATTGATATCCATATTAGCTGGAATATTCTTTCCCATATCCCATTTTAAAATGTTTTGTTGAATATAATTTCTAATATGATATAGTTCTTTTTCATTGCGAATTATTCTTTCATAGTAATTACGCTGCCAAAGAGGTTTATTAGGTGTACATAATTTGATATTAATTCTTTTGGTTGAGGATGACTTAAAACCGCGTATAATAGCACCTAGAGTATGAGAAGGTGAATGGAACATATCATCGGTAGTAGGGGCGTATTGCGATACGCCCCTACCGGATTCATTAATAATTATAATTCCATGAAGGTGATTTGGCATTATTACATAAAAGTCTAAATCAATGTTTGATCGAATTAATTTCGTTTTATTCCATTCATCATCAATAATTATCCCGACATCATTTAGAAGCATTTTTTCATTTCTTATCTCGCCAAAGCGTGGAATCATTTGATATGTACATATCGTAATGTAGTACCAGCTTGGTTGTGAATAGTCAAATTCTTTTAATCGAATTGAATGGCGGTTTAACTTATTCATTTTAATATGAGGAGATTATTTTAAGACATCTTTAATTGCATTAATGCAATAATCAATCATTTTTTCATTTGAATTGTAGCCCATCAAACCAATGCGCCAAATCTTTCCCGCAAGTTCTCCAAGTCCTGCACCTATTTCCAAATTATGTTTGTTAAGTAATTCATTTCTTACATTCACTTCATCAATTCCAAACGGAATTTTTACAGTTATCAGATTTGGAATTCTCTCGCCTTCGGGAACAAACGGATCGAGACCTATCATTTTTAATTTTGAAATTAACTTTGCACTGTTCTCTTTATGTCTGCGCCAAGCATTTTCAATTCCTTCTTCTTTCAGAATTATTAGCGCTTCATGCAATCCGTAAAATTGATTGCTTGGAGCAGTATGATGATAAGCTCGTTTGTCCTGACCTTTCCAATAACTTTCTAAAAGATTCAAATCATTAAACCAGCTTCTTATAGGTGTCTTTCTGTTTTTTATATGTAGAACCGCTTCTTCACTAAAACTAACCGGCGACATTCCGGCAACACAGGCTAAACCTTTTTGCGAGCATGAATAAACCGCATCGAGCTTCCAATCATCAACTAAAACATTTGTAGCACCCAGTGAAGTAACAACATCTGCAACAACAAGACAATTATGTTTGTGAGCGATCTCAGAAAGCTGCTTGATATTTGATAGCGCACCCGTTGATGTCTCCGCATGGACGAATGCAACAATTTTTGTATCAGGATTTTGTTTTAACGTATCTTCAAGTTTTTGCGGTTCAATAGCACGACCCCATGTTTCTTTTACAACAACAGCTTGTCCGCCGATCTTTTCAATAATTTGTGCCATTCGATTTGCAAAATATCCGCCGACGCAAACAACAACTTTATCTCCTGGTTCAATCAAGTTAACAAGGCAGGCTTCCATTCCGAGTGAGCCGGGACCCGAAAGCACAAACGTAGAATCATTTTCTGTTTTAAATGTATATCTAAGTAAAAATTTTATTTCGTCCATCAATGCAATGAATTGAGGATCGAGATGCCCAAGAGGTGCTTTAGACATTGCATCTAAAACTTTAGGATGAACGTTCGAGGGACCCGGTCCCATTAAAATTCTTTTATGTGGTTTGAATGAATTGTGCAAAATTATTTTCCTTGTTTGTCATTCCGGCGAAGGCCGGAATCTATGTTAAATTCAGAGTCACATTAATTTAGAAGTTGTGCAGTAACTAATATTTGTTTTATGATTTGTTTATCCATATCACTTAACGAAGAAAGTGGAGAACGCGGCTCACCACCGAAATAACCCAGCATATCCATTGCAGCTTTCAATCCGGCTACCCCATACTTAGCTGTAATAGCTTTATTGACCGGAAGCATTTTTTTCTGCAGTTCAAGTGCTTCGGTATGTTTTCCTTCTTCAACAAATTTTTGAATCTGAACACACTCATTAGGTGCAATATTAGCAAGAGCAAGAATTCCACCAACGGCCCCGGCATCTAATCCAGGATACAATACGGAAGCTGTTCCTATTATTACGGCAAAATCTTTTGGTGATTGATCAATCATCTCTGTGGTTTGCCGGACATTTTCAGAACTGTTTTTAATGCCCACAATATTTTTATGTTCAGCGAGTTTTGCAACTGTCTCGGCTTCAATATCAACTCCGGTGAACTTTGGCACATTATAAATTATAACCGGAATTTTTGTTTTATCAGCCACAGAAAAAAAATATTTGATGTATGCAGCAGGTTTCATTTCAGATTTGTAGAATGATGGCGTTAGAATCAGAACATAATCTGCACCAAGATCAGCTGATTCATTAGACAAGGAAATTGTCTCTCTTATAGAATCCGAACCTGTTCCGGCGATCAATAGTTTATCATTAGAAATATTTTTCTTTACTTCTTCAACGAGTTTCAGCTTTTCATTGCGTGTAAGGAAAACCGATTCACCATTCGAACCCATAACGACAAATCCGCTTAGTCCGGTTTTACTCCATCTAGAAAAATTTTGCGCAAGCTTATCGTATGCAACTTCATCATTAATAAACGGCGTTGCTATTGGCGGCATTATGCCTTGTAGTTTTTTCATGTATTATCCTTCTAAAAACTTAGGCACTCAGAGACTTAGGTACTTTTTTAGTGCCTTAGTTCCTAAGTGCCTGAGTAATTTTAAAACATATTCTTCAATACAAACCAAACATTTGATGGACGCTCGGCTAATCTTCTCATATACCACGGATACCAGAATTCTCCGTAACTGATGAGCACTTTTAATTTATAACCAAGTTTAACCAATTCGTTCTGAAAATTAGTTTTTATACCATACAACATTTGGAATTCTATTTTATTTTTAGGAAGACCTAAATATTTCGATTCTTTAATTATAGCATAGATCAAATCTTCATCGTGAGTTCCAAACGCAACGCGAATATTTTTTTCTTTAGCCGCCTGCATCAGCTTTTTTGAAATTTTCAGATAAGAATGATCAACATCTTTCTTATTTGGGAATGCAATATCATTCGGTTCTTTATATGCGCCTTTAACCAATCTTATATTAGGATTAATGCCAAGCAAATTATCAATATCTTTCTCCGTACTATATAGGTAAGCTTGAATACATAAACCAACATTGTCACATTCACCCTTGATCTTTTTATAAAACTCTATTGTTTTCTGAGTGTAAGCACTGCCTTCCATATCAATCCAAATTACGTTGCCGAGTTTCTCTTTAACTTTTTTAGTTATGGTTTTAAATCTTTCATAGGTTTCAACAGCAGAAAGATCAAAACCAAGTTGGGTGAGTTTCAAAGAAATTTCAACATCAAGATTTCGTTCTGCAATTTCATCTATTAATTCTAGATAATTATCACGTACAACTAATCCTTCGGAAAGATCGGTGATATTTTCGCCAAGTTTTGTAAAGATTGTAGGTGTTGTTTTAAATTTGCGTGCGGCGTCTAATGC
>VEPI01000092.1 GCA_012026935.1 Melioribacter sp.
CAAAAAATCTGTTTGCATTCAAACGTGCATCTACTAAAACGGCTTCTTCATAACCATCGAGCATTTTAATACGAATCATACCCGGAACAAACCAAGGGATTCCGCGTTTTTGGTTTGGTGATTCTTTTACGAATAAGTGATAAAGATTTCCATTAACGGGATCTTCTGCTGCAACTCTAAAGCGTTCACCGGACATAACAGATCCATAGAGCAGACTGGATGGGGTTTCTTTCTTAAGCCAATATGCAACTGGTTTACCAAGTTTATTTAATTCAACTCCTTGGAGTATTGATGTTCCGTTTGAAGTAACAGCATTGTAGGTTTCATCGAGATAATCGCATGGAATTAATTGAAGAGCATAACCAAATTTATTAGGATAGAATTTCCGTTCCCGAATAAGTATTTCTCCATCGGTGGCAATTGTCTTAATTATTAAGCTGCAAGCTTCGCGGAAAGAAATATCTTCAGTAACAGTGCAGAATTGCAGTTTACTCCATTCAGAAAATCCTTCATATATTTTTTGGTTAGCGAGTTTGTCGAATTGAAAAAACGTTTTATTATTTTCATCCTTAACAAAATCACCAGCTTTATTGCGCAGTGTAAATCCATCGGGGCCAATAATATTTTTTTCGAGCATCTTTAAATATTTTTTGCAGTAGGGATTTTCCCGAGCCATTTCCCGCGATCGTTTACGTGCACGTGTGCCTGAACGCAGAATTGAATTTATATCCGTGATATCGCCAAGCCAGTCTGCAGTTAAGCGGCTAAGATTAAATGGATTAAGCTCCGATGACCTTTTGCCGGTGGTATCTGAGTAACGCGAGAGATAATTAAAATAATTCTGCGCTTTCTCAAATCCCCTTGCAATATTTTTAAAGACTTTATTCATTTTATTCGAACGAACTCAAAATTCTTTGTGTAGTTATAAGTCCAAGTTTCTTTTTGTAACGAACTATTGCCTGATCAATTTCCGTGAGTGTTTTGAATGTGGTAGCTTTTCCGTTGATTGTTACGGAAGCGTAATCCCGTTTGGCAACTTTAGGACGTGCGGCAATAAGTGCATCTAAAACAATTTGATCTTCCGAGCGCGGATCTTCACAGGAGCTTAAAAGTGAATTGATCTGAACTTGTCCGGGCACAACATAAATCTTATCATCATCAAGATTAGTAAATTTATATTGGTAATTATATAATCCGTTTGGAAGTGATTCCGTGAAGGCAGATGGTTTTGTAAAAATAAAATCATCACCGTCTTTTGTTGGCGTAAGAGTAATTGTATTGTTGGTGCCGAGTTTCAAATATAAAACGCAATCGAATTCACTCGCGGGATAATCCGTAAATGAATCCGTCCAGTTCCATTCAGCGCCGGCAAATAATGTGGTGTCGCTAATCATGTTAGACCGTGAAAGGTGAAACGTAAAAAGTGAAACGATTTTTCATTTCACGTTTGACCTTTGACTTTTGATATTAAATAATTAGTTAACATTGCTTCTTTGAAATGAATTAATTGCTTTTCTCTGTGGGGGAATAATATTTAAAACGCGGGGGATTAGATATGTCAGAGTATGTCAGAGTGTGACAGTGAAGTTAGTGGTCGGTGGCTGGTGATCGGTGGAAGAAATGTTGAACCCACCAAAGGGCGGACGAATTATGAGTTATGAAGGTTGAGTTGAAATGTTTCTAAGTTATTTCTTCAAAATTTTTCAATCTTTCCATAGCTCCCCATTCAGAACTAGAAAACATTACTATATTACCAGTTATAAATTTAATAGCTATATTTTCTTCATCAAATCTCAATTCGTCTCCATTTAAGTCATATTCAATTCTTATTAATTTAGAAATTACTTGTTCTTTTGACTCGAATGAAAAAAGCATAGTTAGTTTATAAACATCAAGAATTATTCCTTCACCAAAAATCTCAATTGCTTTTTCCTTAGCTTTTTCATCTACCATTATTAAATATTTATACTCATTTTGATTATTCATTTGGGTTCTTTATTAACTTTTATAAATCATTATCGTTAAATTCTTTTTTTATTATTTCAGTTATTTTATCGAAAGTTTCTCCTAGTTTTTTCATTGTATTACCAAAATTTAAAACGGCACGATGAATCCAAATAGGCATTGCCAAAGGATGATTATCTAAACCATCTTCTTGGGTTCCAACATGGTCATTAAAATAATCATATATAATTTTTGCATTAATTGGTTTTATATTTGGCAATATCATTGAGGTCCCTTATTATCTTTTAGAAATTTATTTCTTTTTTGATTCTGAATCAATTGGTATGACCATAATTTTAATTTTACTCAGCTCGGTGCGCATGAGTTCTTGCATTGTGGTTATAATATTTTCGGCATCAATAGCATAATTATCTCATCCAATTCAATATGTAATGCCATTGTTACTCCTTAAATAACTTTTCTTAATTGACTAAATGAATTTTTCAAATCGAGCGGACTTACAGCTTGATTTGCGGGAAGTATGTGCAAATAAACTTGTGTTGTTCTTATGCTATTATGTCCAAGCAGTTCTTGCAAAGTTCTAATATCCATTACATTTATTAATGAAACAGTTGCAAATGAATGCCGGAATGTATGGCATGAAGCTGCTTTATTAATTCCGGATTTTTTAATTGCCCATTTAACTTGTTTTTGCAAAAGTGAATCATGAATATGATATTGTTTATTGATCTCGCAAATTAAATTTCTTGCCGGGAAAAGATAGAACCATTCAAAAGATATTGCCGCGCCCGGATATTTATTTGCAATTCCATCCGGTAATATTACACCGGCATAATTAGAATTCATTGCATTGCGGGAATAAACAATTTGGCAATGTTGTATTTGCAGTTTCAAATCCGGAATGATTAACTGCGGAAGTATAACAACTCTGTCCTTATCGCCTTTACCGCTGTGAACGATAATTCTGTTGTTACCGAAATCAATATCTTTTATTCGCAACGAGCAGACTTCGTTTAAACGTAATCCGGAGCCAAACATTATTTGGCTCATCAATTTAGATTCCATTTTAAGAAATGAAATTACTTTAAGCGCTTCTTCTGAAGAAAAAACTTCCGGAATTCTCTTCTTACGCTTTGAGCGCTCAATATTATTTATGCGGCGCAATTTTATTCCGAGGGTTTTATAGCAGAACAAAATCGCAAATAAAGCTTGGTCCTGTGTGGATCCCGAAACATTTCTTTCTTTAACTAAATAATTTAGATATTCCCGGATGTGTGTTTCATTCAATTCCGATGGATGCTTCTTACCGTTAAAAATTATATACTCTTTAATTTTGGCAATATATGCTTTTTCCGTTTTGCGGGAATAATGTTTCAGCCGCATTGAATCTCTTACCAGATCAAGTAATTTCTTTTTTTGTTCCATCTAATAAACCTCTTTTGTTTATTATCAATCATAGTGATTGTAGAGCAGTAGTTATGATGTCCATGCATCATAACTTACCTTAATACTTTTTTAGTAATCTGTTGCCCAGTATTTCTTTTTAATTGGTTCTTCTGTTTTTTGTTTTTGTTTTGGCTGATCGAATTACG
>VEPI01000041.1:0-3314 GCA_012026935.1 Melioribacter sp.
ACGCAAACGATAACATCAATCACAGCCGGAATTATATTTGCTGTTGCATTAGTCGTTTTGGGAATATTATCGAACGGATTCCGTAAAAAATAATTAAGTAGAAATTTTCTATTTTGCCTGCCGGATAAACAATTTAAATATCAAAGAAAAGAGAACCGGGTAATGAATAGTTTTTTAGAAACAACATTTTGGGGAAATACGCTGCAGGATTATTTCATTGCCGCGGCTATAATTCTTATTACAATTATTGCCACACAGATTATTAAAAAAATTGTTCTAGCCCGTCTAAGAAAAAAGAATGAAGAAGAAAACAAAAACCGTTATAATTTTATTGCCAGCAGTATTAACAAGTTTATAATTCCTGCTTTGTATTTTGGAGCAGTTTATCTAGCATTGGAATTTTTGAGTTTTGGAAAAACCGCTAATAAAATAATCGAAATTGTTTACGTAATACTTTTAACATTTTTTATTATCAGATTTTTAATAGCCGCACTGAACTACTTTTTGAATAAATATTTTGAGGAACAAAGAGGAGAAGAAGACGGGCGGCGGCTAAGACCATTAATTTCTTTTTTAAATTTCTTGATATGGATAATCGGCTTACTATTTCTTCTTGATAATCTTGGTTTTCAAATTTCCACAATAGTTGCAGGTTTAGGCATCAGCGGAATTGCCGTCGCACTTGCAGCTCAAGCTGTTCTTGGCGATCTATTTAGCTATTTCGTAATTTTTTTCGACCGTCCAGTTGAAATAGGTGATTTCATTACATTCGAAAATAAAGCCGGGACTATAGAAAAAATCGGAATCAAAAGTACACGTATCCGTTCCTTATCCGGCGAACAATTGATTGTCTCAAATTCCAAACTTACAGGTTCGATCCTTCATAATTACAAACGGATGGGAATCAGAAGAATTGTTTTCAATCTTGGAGTAACTTACCAAACCAAATCCAAACAACTGAAAATGATTCCCGGTATAATCAAAAATATAATTGATAAGCAGGAACTCGCAAAGTTCGATCGTGCTCATTTTCAAAGCTACGGAGATTCCAGTTTGAATTATGAAATTGTTTATTTCATTTTAAGTGCCGACTATAATCAATACATGGATACACAGGAAAAAATTAACCTGGAGATTTACGAACAATTTGAAAAACTTGGAGTTGAATTTGCATATCCCACTCAAACAGTATTCTTAAACAAACAAAAATAATTCGGAGTATCCGTGGCACTTGACCCAAATAAAATAATTTATTCAATGATCGGTGTAAGCAAATTTTACGATACAAAACCGATTATAAAAAATATCTACCTTTCATATTTCTACGGCGCAAAGATAGGTGTGCTTGGTCTTAACGGTTCCGGTAAAAGTACGCTTCTAAAAATCCTCGGCGGAGTTGATAAAGATTTCAACGGAGAAATTGCCTTATCACCCGGTTTCACAATCGGTCTGCTGGAACAAGAACCGAAACTTGATGACACAAAAACAGTAAAAGAAATTGTTCAAGAAGGCGTACAGGAAATTGTAGATGTTCTGCGTGAGTATGATGAGATCAATGCAAAATTTGCCGAACCGATGAGCGACGACGAGATGAATGATCTTCTCGAACGTCAAGGAAAAGTTCAAGAAAAACTTGATCACCTTGAAGCCTGGGATCTCGATTCCAAACTCGATCTTGCAATGGATGTGCTCAACTGTCCGCCGGCAGATTCTTCAGTAAAAGTTTTATCCGGCGGCGAACGGAGAAGAGTTGCGTTGTGCCGCCTGCTTCTGAGAAGACCGGATATTTTACTTCTCGATGAACCTACAAACCATCTTGATGCGGAAACTGTTTTGTGGCTGGAAGCGGAATTAAACCGTTATCCAGGAACAGTAATTGCAGTTACCCACGATAGATATTTTCTTGATAATGTTGCCGGATGGATTCTTGAACTCGATAAAGGCGAAGGTATTCCGTGGAAAGGAAATTATTCATCATGGCTTGAACAAAAACAACAGCGCTTGCTTCAAGAGGAAAAGAAAGAAACGGAGCGCCAAAAAACTTTAGCGCGGGAATTTGAATGGATAAAAATGTCACCGCGGGCAAGACACGCAAAATCCAAAGCGAGAATTTCTTCCTACGAGGAAATGTTGAAAGAAGAAAGCGAGAAGCGGCAGAAAGATTTGGAGATTTATATTCCGCCCGGACCGCGTCTCGGTAATGTTGTTATCGAAGCTGAAAATGTTTCTAAAGGTTACGGTGAAAAAGTTTTGTTCGAAAATCTAAATTTTAAACTTCCTCCGGGAGGAATTGTCGGGGTTATCGGTCCGAACGGTGCAGGTAAAACAACTTTATTCAGAATGATTGTCGGACAGGAAAAACCGGATAGCGGTTCGTTCAAGATCGGTGATACAGTTAAACTTGCTTACGTAGATCAAAGCAGAGACATACTCGATCCGGAAAAAACAGTTTGGCAAATGATAAGCGGCGGTGATGATATAATTCAGCTTGGAAGCAGAGAACAAAACTCACGTGCATACGTAGGACAGTTTAATTTTAACGGCGCAGATCAACAGAAAAAAGTCGGAATGCTCTCCGGCGGTGAAAGAAATAGAGTTCATCTTGCTATTGCATTAAAACAAACTGCAAATGTTCTCTTGCTTGATGAACCGACAAATGATCTGGATGTAAACACAATGCGTGCGCTTGAAGAAGGTTTGTTAAACTTTGCCGGATGCGCGGTAGTGATAAGTCACGATAGGTGGTTCTTAGATAGAATCTGCTCACATATTTTATCTTTCGAAGGTGACAGCAAAGTTGTCTGGTTCGAAGGAAATTTTTCGGATTATCAAGAGAATAGAAGAGAACGTCTTGGTAAAGATGCAGATGTGCCGCATAGAGTAAAGTATAAGAAGTTAACTAGATAGTAACTGAGGAACTAAGTAACTGAGTGCCTTAGTGCCTGAGTAAAAAGGGGGTGAAAATGAAAACTTACAATGAATTAATTGTTTGGCAAAAAGCTGTTGAATTTGTTACAAGCATTTATAAAATCACTAAAAATTTTTCTAAAGATGAATTATATGGTTTAACAAATCAATTACGAAGAGCATCTGTATCAATACCCAGTAATATCGCTGAAGGATTTGGCAGGAATTCAAAAAATGATTTTAAACGTTTTCTTCAAATCTCAATCGGTTCAGTTTTTGAAGTTCAAACACAATTACAGATAGCAAAAAATTTAGATTTCATTTCTGAAGAAGATTTTAATAAAATTTACAATGCAACGCGTGAAATAGAAGCAATGCTTTCCTCTCTTATAAGAAAAATTAAACAG
>VEPI01000041.1:3345-18862 GCA_012026935.1 Melioribacter sp.
ACTCAGAAACTCAGAGACTCTCCAACACTTTTTTCAATTTTAATGACACTGTTTCCGCAACTTCTTCAAGTGCCGGATTTTTTACGGCTTGCATTGATTCCATTGGATTGACAAAACTAACTTGAATTTTCCTGTCTTCCTTCTCTTGAACAACAACATTGCAGGGCAGTAACACTCCAAGTGTTTCTTCGGCTTGTAAAGCTTTGTAAGCAAACGGCGGGTTGCATGCGCCGAGAATTTTATAATTTCTAAAATCCACATCAAGTTTTTTCTTCAGAGTTTCTTTTACATCAATCTCTGTTAGAATACCAAAACCTTCTTTCTTTAATTCCTCGGTAACTTTTGTAATTGCATTATCAAACGAATACGCAACAATTTTTGAATTATGATATGACATATTTCTTCCTTTCTTTACTTAATAAGATGAAGAAAATCGAAAAACGATTCTATAGGAAAAAAATTCTGGCAAGAATTGTAACCGCAATTATTCCTATGATATTTAAAATAAATCCGGCTTTAACCATATCCCAAACTTGCAGACGCTGGCTACCGAAAACAATTGCGTTAGGCGGTGTTCCGACCGGAAGCATAAACGCAAGTGATACTGAAAACGTTACCGGAATCATTATAGCAAGCGGATCCATACCAATTTCTTTTGATAACGCTGCAAGCAAAGGAAGTATAATTGTAGTCTGTGCGGAATTGGAAGTTAGTTCACTGGAGAATACAACAATTGTACAGATTATTAATATTAGAGATGTATAAGGAACATCTTTTAAGCCGATGAATCCTTGCCCGATTAATTTGGAGAGTCCGCTTTGAACAAATCCCTCTGCAAGAGCAAATCCTCCGCCAAATAAAAGTACAATATCCCACGGAATTTTCGGAATGTCATGATAATCTAACACAAATTTATATTTGTGTTCTGATGATCTGCATGGAATTAAAAATAAAATCAACGCCATTGTAATAGCGACTGTGCTGTCATCAATGAAAGATGCTGAGGCAAACAAATTAGACCAGCCAGGAATTTTTATGGAACCGAGATCTATATCGCTTCTAAAAACCCAAAGAAATGATGTTAACGCAAAAACTACCAGCACGGATTTCTCTTCTGTGGTCGTCTTGCCGAGTTTTATTTTTTCCTCTTTTACTAAAGTTTTATTCAATACTAGATTTCTATCTGATTTAAAAATTATTTTTGTAAGAACAATCCATGCAATTATCATCATAATTACAGCAAGCGGAACACCGAAAACCATCCACTCACCAAATTTTATCATTGGATTATTAGGGAAGTTGATCTTGTACATTCTAAGAAAAATTAAATTAGGCGGAGTTCCGATCAGCGTAGCAATTCCACCAATAGTGCTGGCATAGGCAATTGCTATCATTAATGATTTAGCAAAATTAGAACTTCTCTCTTCACCAAATTCTTTTTCCACTTTATAAATTATTGATAGTCCAATCGGTAAAATCATTAAGCATGTTGCTGTGTTAGAGATCCACATTGAAATAAATCCGGCAGCGGCCATAAATCCTAAAATAATTTTTGAAGGACTGCTTCCGAAAAAAAGAATTACACTCAATGCAATACGCTTGTGCAAATTCCATTTTTCCATTGCGATAGCAATTATAAATCCGCCGACAAATAAAATTATAGTTGAATTCATGTATTGAGGAGCGGAATCGGATGCTGAAAGAATTCCAAGTGTTGGGAAAAATATCAGTGGGACTAAGGAAGTTGCTGCAAGTGGAACGGCCTCGAAGATCCACCAAGTGGCCATCAACGAAGCGACTGCTGCTACTAATTTTGCTTTATAGAATTCTGCGCCGAAATCTACAAAGAGCCAAATAATTAAGAAGAGAATAATGCCAAGGAAAAAGCCGATGCTTTTTATATAAAACGGATGAAGATTTACCCTTTTGAATAGACTCATTTCCTCTCTGCTGATTTTATCAAGCCGATAAGATCAAACTCCAATTCTTCTTCGCAGTAAAATGCTTCACCGTATTCTTTACCAATCTTAAAACCATAACTGACTGCACGCGCTTCAAGATATTTCAAAAAGATCGGCTGACTTATAAAAGTTTCCGGTTCTTTACTTTCCGGATTATGAAATTGAGTATCGTATGCTTTTACCGCTTTCATTTTTGTTTCAAAGTAATTACTTATATCTACAATAAATGCCGGTTTGAATTCGTATGTCTGCATAAAATAAAAAAGTTTCTGAGGACGGAACGGCATTTGAATTTTTTCATTGTCTTCTGTATTTATTTTAGCAAGACCGGAAAAGAACATTGCTTCCTTTACCAATTGAGAAGTACCGATATGATCCGGATGCCGATCGTTAAAGTAAGGGGCAAATATAATTTTAGGTTGATATTTTCTGATACGGGAAATAATTTTTCTTAAATACTCATCGCTGAATTTTAGATTCCCGTCTTTTAACTCGAGGTTTTCTCTTACTTCAATTCTTAAAATTTCGCCCGCAATCTGTGCTTCTTTTTTTCTTGTTTCAGCCGAGCCGCGGGTACCTAATTCACCTTTGCTTAAATCTATTATACCGACCTTCACGCCGGCGGAAGATAATTTTGCAATAGTTCCGCCCATAGAAAGTTCGGCATCATCGGGGTGAGCGGCAAAAACCAAAACATCAAGAATCATAAGACCCTCAAGAAGTGATTCAATAATTCCATTTCAATATGAAGAATAATTTTTTGAAAGTAAAATACTAACCAATAGTTTGAAAATAATTATATTCGCCATTGTAAATTCAATCTCAACTAAAATGAATCCAAAATACGAAGCAGTAATTGGTCTAGAAGTACACGCTCAACTTTTAACGGACACAAAAATTTTTTGCGGATGTTCCACCAAATTTGGTGTGCCGCCAAATACTAATGTCTGCCCGGTTTGTCTTGGCCATCCCGGTGTACTTCCTGTTATGAACAAAAAAGTTGTTGAGTTTACTGTACTAATGGGACTGGCAACTGAATGCACAATAAATGAAAAATCAATCTTTGCGCGGAAGAATTATTTCTATCCCGATTTGCCGAAAGGATATCAAATCTCGCAATACGAAAAACCGATCTGTGAACACGGAAACATTTCTGTTGAGGTGAAGAGCGGCTTGAAGAAGAATATTGGTATAACAAGAATACATATGGAAGAAGATGCCGGAAAATCAATTCATGATCAAGGTGATTCTACTTTAATTGATGTAAACAGGTGCGGCACACCGTTGATGGAAATTGTAAGTGAACCGGATATGCATTCCGCTGAAGAAGCTTATCTCTATTTAACAAAGTTGAAACAGATTGTAACTTATCTCGGAATTTGCGACGGGAACATGGAAGAAGGGTCTTTACGATGTGATGCAAACGTTTCTGTCCGGTTGAAAGGTGAAGAAAAATTCGGTACCAAGACTGAAGTAAAGAATATGAACTCGTTCCGGAATGTTGAGAAAGCAATTGAGCACGAGATCGAAAGACAGATTGATATTCTTGAAGACGGTGGAAATATTATTCAGCAGACACTTCTTTGGGATGCTGATGCAAATATAGTTAAACCAATGCGCAGTAAAGAAGAAGCGCACGATTACCGCTACTTCCCCGATCCTGATCTTATGCCGATTGTTGTTTCTGAAAATTGGAAAAATGAAATTGCATCATCTATGCCTGAACTTCCCCAAAAAAGAAGAGACCGTTTCATTTCAGAATTTTCTTTGCCGAAATATGATGCGGAGATTTTAACTTCATCGCGCGAGCTTGCCGATTATTATGAAAGTGTTCTGAAAGTTACGAACGACTATAAATCAGCGAGCAACTGGGTTATGACTGATGTTTTGAAGGTTGTTAATGAAGAAAAGATTTCTATAACGGAATTTCCGGTTACACCAGAGAACATAGGTAATTTGATAAAATTGATAAATGAAAATGTAATCAACGGAAAAATTGCCAAAGAGATTTTTCCGGAAATGCTGAAAACAAAAAAAAGTCCTCAAGAAATTATAAAAGAAAAAAATCTTGTTCAGATAACGGATACAAAAGAAATAGAAACCGCTATTGATAAAATACTTTTGGTGAATGAATCTCAAGTAAAGGAATATCTATCCGGCAAAGATAAAGTGATTGGCTTTTTTGTGGGACAGATCATGAAGGAAACAAAAGGTAAAGCTAATCCGCAGATAGTTAATGATCTGCTTAAGAAAAAATTAGAAACGTTTAGATAATATTTCCCGGATCGAGTCTCTAATATTTTTAGGATGTACTCCGTAAGAATTCAATTTCTCAGTGTTCAATGATACATCAGCAACTTTATAAGTTAAACCGGCCTCTCCCATAGTTTTTTTGATGAGAAGATTTTTATCAAAGTTGCCAATTTCACAAACCAATTCTCCAATTTCATATCTTGATAATCTTTCACATCCGGCAAAATTTAATATTTCTCCCGAAATATTTTTCTTTATCAATTCACCGATCAATTTTGCGGAATCTATTAACGAAAGCGGTGTGCGGTATTGATCTGTAAATAATACTGCTTCCTTACTATTTCTTAGATTATCATACATTAAATGAAAATTATTTCTTGTATGATTTAATCCGAATCCGATTAACAATGCCTCACGTAGAATGATATAATTATTAAATGTCTCTTGAATTTTTATTTCACCCATTAGTTTTGTTTCGGCGTAAAGTGAAAGCGGAATTAATTTTGCATCTTCTTTCAGCATAGAGCCGCGGTAACCGGCATAAACCAAATCGGTAGAAAGATAAATTAATTTTGAATTGTTCTTCTCACAAAGTTCGGCAAGATTTTTAGTTGCGTTTACATTTAAATCGTAAACAACGTCGGCGGAAAGTTTATCAGCTTTTTCGGGATTAGAGACTGCAGCAGTGTGAACAACAACATCCGGTTCAAATGAATTAAATATTTCGGTAAGTTTTGTTTGATCAATAATTGATAATTGAACTGAATGAAAATCCTTACAGTTGCTGATGTTGGTTTGATATTGCGTAAGTATATCGTGTTTCTTACTCAATTCAAGATTCAAATATTGTCCCAGTAATCCGCTTCCGCCGGTTATAAATATTTTCATTTGAGATTCACATTCAACTATTTAATTACGGAAATAAAATAATGAAGTTTGAAAAAATTATGAAGATGTAATTGAGAATAGATAGTTAATCAGTTGTAAATTGTAATTCGTAAATCTTAAATTGGCCGTAAAACCATAATTCCGGTCTGCTTCTTATTTCCTTTGATGTAATCTGCCAACGGTTTTTCCGTGATTTGAACTTTGTACCCCACATTTGGTGCGTGCATGAAATGTATTCTTCCGTCGTCCATTCTAATTGCAATTCCGGTATGTGCTATATCGAGTCCTTCGGCATTGGTTGTAATTCCAATAATATCCCCGCTCTGAATTTTTTCTTCTACTGAAGCTATTTCTTCTTGCGGTATATAAAAATATTTTCTTGTGCTGATCTGCCGTTCAATATTTGAAATCTCTTTTACAAACTTTTCGTTACCCTTCAACTGTTTATATGAATCAACGTGAGTACTCATAAAATTAATTTTCTTTACGTAACGTTTGCCCCCTATTTCTTTTGTAATATCTTTTCCAATTCCACGTTTATTCATATCATAAATCCAATCGGAAAAATAATGCAGTCTTGAAGGATATTCTTTCAATTTTCCATCACGGTATCGGATGTTTGTTAATTCTTTCTGATAACCTTCAAAAGTTGTATTCCCTTTTTTGATGCATCGAGCGAATACAAGCGAAGTCTCAAGGAAAAGGTAGCAATCTAATCCGGTGAGATTTATAACAAGTTTTTCTTCATCGCCAACTTCAAGAGTATTAGCTACATAATCAGTTCCAAGAAAACTTTTACCGATTTCAATAATAACTTGATTGATTGGCAATGATGAGAGTTTTTGATCAACGGCAAGATTAAATTTTGCATTACAAATATCTACATCTTTCTGAGTATAAATTGTCTGCGCATTAGAATTATACACAACGAGAACAAGAAATATAAACAGCAAAGATTTTTTCATATTGGAAAGTCCTCCGCACCTTGAGCAATTGCCGCTTGTTCTGCACCTGCCGGTAATTGCTGTTGCCTAAACCGATCAAGATTTTCAAATTTTGCATAATCTTTTATGAAACGTAATTTCACTTCGCCGATAGGACCATTTCTTTGCTTGCCAACAATTACTTCTGCAATTCCTTCTGTTGTTTCTCCGTTCATTTCTCCGTAAGAGTATTGAGTTATACCGTAAACTTCGGGACGGTACAAGAACAATACAACATCCGCATCTTGCTCGATCGAACCGGATTCGCGCAAATCCGAAAGCATTGGTTTTTTATCGGAACGTGATTCTACTTGACGATTTAACTGTGAAAGTGCGACAACCGGAATATTCAATTCCTTAGCAAGAGATTTCAGGGATCTGGATATTGTTGAAATTTCTCTCTCACGGCTTTCCATATGAACTGAAGAACTAAGAAGTTGTAAGTAATCAACAACTATCAAACCAATTTTTTTCTCATTCTTAAGTCTTCGTGCTTTAGCACGAAGTTCAAGTATCGAAATTGCCGGAGTATCATCAATGTAAATCGGTGCTTTACTTAGTTTATGTACTGTTCGGCTTATCTTAGCACCTTCTTCTGCTTTAAATTTTCCCGTACGAACGTTGTGTGCATTGATACGTGCCTCGGCAGAAATTAATCTTGTGGCTAATTGAATGGTTGCCATTTCTAAACTGAATACGCCTACCGGCACGTTATGATCTATTGCGGCATTGCGTGCGGCAGACATTGCGAATGCAGTTTTTCCCATTGAAGGTCGTGCGGCAACAATAATTAAATCCGATTTTTGAAATCCGCCGAGCAGATCATCTAATTCAAAAAATCCGGAAGGAACTGAAAAGGTTGAAATATTCTTCGAGTGAATTGCTTCGATCAATTCAAGCGCTTCTTTAACGGCTTTATCCATTGACTTGAAAGATTCTTTAATTCCCTTTTCGGAAATTTGAAAGATCTTCGATTCAGCGGCATCAAGCAGATCAAATACATCTTCATTACCTTCATAAGCAGAGCCGGCAATTTCCATTGATGAGGAAATCAATTGGCGGAGAATCCATTTTTCCATAACAACACGTGCATGATAATCTATATTCGCTGCAGAGGAAATATCTTGGGATAATTTGCTGATATACGCTGCACCGCCCGCTTCTTCTGTCTTACTCGATTTTTTTAATTCTTCATAAACAGAAACCGTATCAATCGGTTCGTTAGCTTCATACAAAGAAGCCATAGATTCAAATACAACTCTATTTCTCTTATCGAAAAAAGATTCCGGTTTTAATATTTCAATTGCCTTTGGAACTGCGTCTTCATCAATTAACATTGCACCGAGTACAGCCATTTCAACTTCGGTTGCAGACGGAGGTTGGTTTGCAGATGCTTTTAGTTTTTCAATATCAATATTGCGTTTACCGCCCGGACGGTTTGTAGATCGCTTTGCCATTTTATTTTGCCGTTAATTCATCATACAGTTTTCTAAATTTTTGTATGTCTTCCCAGCAGCCGCGTTTCCAATTAGGATTTCTTAAAAGTGCTGCAGGGTGATATGTTACAATTACTTTTATTCCGTCAAATTCATAAATATTTTCACGCAATTGTCCCAAGGAAAGCTTTTTATCAAGCAATCCGTTGGCTGCTACTCTGCCAAGGCATAAAATAACTTTTGGTTGTATCAATTCAATTTGCTTATGAAGATATGGAATACAAGTCTCCATTTCCAGTGGGAGCGGATCGCGGTTATTTGGAGGACGGCATTTCAATATGTTAGCAATGTAAACATCTTTCCTTTTAAAATTTACAGCTTTTAATATATCATTAAGTAATTTTCCGGCACGCCCGACAAACGGTTCACCTTGTAAATCCTCATCACGTCCGGGTGCTTCGCCTATCAACATTGCATCGGCATTAGGATTACCGACTCCGAAAACAAATTTTGTTCTTGTTTTTCCAAGTGCACAATTCTGGCAATTACATATTTTAGAATAAAGTTCTTCCAGTGTTTCCGATTTTTGAAAATCTTCAATGAAAAGATTCTCTGCTGCAGATATTTTGATTTCTGCGGGTTCTTTAACAACAGTATTTTTTTTCTTCATTGATTCCTCAACAGCAGGGCTTACATTTTCGAATAAAAAATCACCAAAGATTTCCTGTTGATCTTTAATTGCTTCTATCAATAATTTTTTATCCGGCATTCTCAAATCCTATAAGGATTTAACACGATTGGCAGTAGGAAATTAGCAAAATCTTTACTGAAAATTTAGCATGAATTTTCATACAAAAAAGAAAAGCGGAGATCATTTGCTGATTTCCGCTTTATTAAAAGTAAAGCTAAATATTATTTATCTTTATCAGTTTTGTATCTGTATTCGATTTTCCCATCAACTAATTCTTTTACCGCATTGATATGAGCTTTCTCGCGTTTTTCAAATTCTAACGAAAGTTTCATCTGTTCGGGATTTTCGCGGTCTTCAAATTCATCTTCATGTCCGGATGTCATTGTACTTAAGAGCGAATTGAATTCGAGTTTATTATCATCGTTAAGTTTCCTCGCCCGTTTAGCTGCAACAATAACGGCTTCATAAAGATTCGGTATGCCCGATTTTATTTTAGTTAGGTTAATTGGTTTTATTGCCATTTTACTTCTCCTGTTATATTTCTTTTTCTATAATTTTTTTTACTTCTTTTTTTGCTTCTTCAAGATTCACATTAGAAACCACGTAATCAAATTGATCTTTAAAGCTTAATTCCATTTCTGCCCTTTCAATTCGTTTCTTGAGATCCACATCTGTTTCAGTATTTCGCTTTATCAATCTGTCTTTTAGGACATCAATACTTGGCGGGGCAATAAAAATTAGAACTGAATTTTTATAAACCTTCTTAATACTTATTGCGCCTTTAACATCTACTTCAAAAACCGTTGATAGTCCATTTGCAAGATTGCCGTCAACTAAACTTTTTATTGTACCGTAATAATAATCGTAAAATTTTTCCCACTCAACAAATTCACCATTATCAATCTTCTTCTTAAATTCTTCTTCAGATATAAAATAATAATCAACGCCTTCTTTTTCAGTATTTCTTCTTTTTCTGGTTGTTGCCGAGACAGAAAATACAAACCCGGGAAATTTTTTTAACACATCGCGAACTATAGTAGTTTTACCGGACCCGCTTGGCGCAGAAAATACATATAATTTTGCCTTATTATTTGCCACGGTTTACTCAATGTTCTGAATTTGTTCACGAATCTTTTCTATCTCTTCCTTTATAGAAATACCGTTGTGTGATATTTCCGATGAAACGGATTTACTATTTATCGTATTTGCTTCGCGATTCATTTCTTGAACGATAAAGTTAAGTTTTCTTCCGGCATCTTCCGATTTTGAAATTGTATCTAGAAACATTTTAATATGGCTGTGTAAGCGAACGCATTCTTCAGTTACATCCGCTCGTTCTGCAATCAATGCAAGTTCCATATTCAATCGGTCCTGATTGTTGGATAGATCCGCTACCAATTGTTTTGCTTTTTCTTTTATCCTTTCAAAATAAACTTTAATACTTTCTTCAGATGTGTTTTCAATTTTTGATAAAGCGTTGTCTATTATTAAAACTCTTTTACGTAAATCTTTTTCAAGTTCTTTTCCTTCAGCTTCCCGCATTTTGTTTAATTCATTAATAGCCGAATCAATCGCTTCAATAACAATTTCAAATTCTTCTCCGGCTTGTTCATAATCATCTTTAAACAGCATGTTCTGGAAAAGAAGTACATCGCTAAGTTTAAGATCACTTTTTATCTTTGAATGCTTTTTAATATCCTTCAACAAACTAATTGCATACTTAACGCCTGCAGGATCAATCTCATTAAACCGTTCCTCAACTTCGCCTTTACGTACTGAAACAGCCAGATAGACTTTCCCTCTTTTGACCCGGTTCTTAACTTTTTCACGAATCTCAAATTCTTTGTTCATAAGAAATTTAGGAATACGAAGCGAAAGATCAAGATATCTGCTGTTAAGGCTCTTTAATTCGGCTTCAACGGTAATATCGTCTCTTTGAACGATAGCTTTACCATATCCGGTCATACTTGAAATCATCTGGGGTTCCTAAAAAGTGATGGCAAATTTAGTTAAAAATGCGTTGGTAAACAAAGCTGGTTTATTGTGTAGATTTCAAAAAAATATTAATTAAAACGCTTCGCCTATACCAATGTGAAATTGCAGAATCTCTTTCCAAAATTCTTTTTTAACCATCGGCCGGCGGTCGTTTGGGTCATAAATCTTTAAACCGAAATCAATTCTTAAAGGAACAAAATCCGAGTAATATCTTAAACCAAAACCTGCAGCAACAGCAATTTCATCAAAACGAAATTCCTTGTATCCGTTCCAGGTATTTCCGTAATCAATAAAAAGCGCAGAACCCACTCTGCCTAAGATTCTATTTCTCGTTTCGATTGAACCTTCCATCAAAAAGAATCCGCCTGTTGCAGCCCCTTTAGATAGAAATGCTTCAAAATCATCTTGAGTTGGATTTGCAGTTAAATCGAATTCAATGTTTTTAGGAACAAGCTGACGTGTTCCCCATCCGCGTACGGAATTACTTCCGCCTGCATATAATCTTTGATTTAACGGAATGGCAGATTGTTCACCACGGTAAGTAAATATTTGTCCAATTTTAAATTTTATTCCCAGGGCATCAACTTTGGAATCATAAACCGGTAAATATAATGATGAAGTAAAAACACCCTTAAAAAACAAAGGACGCACAAAATCACTCTTGAATAATCTACTGATCAGGTACGGAATAGAGTTTCCATCTTCGAATAAAAAAGAAAGAGCGTAACCGTTTGAGGGGAAAAAAGTATCGTTTGTTTTATTAGCTCCAAAATTAATTCCGATTGCTGCATTAGTACTTTGAGAAGTATAACCATTAGGAAAATCTACCTCTACAAAATTGCTGGCAACTGAATCTGCAAAGTCTTTTGGTACACCGTATTTAATTTGATAAGACTGGCTGTATAAATTTTTTAAGTAAGGCTTTTTGTAATCATATTCGGACCTTTCAACATTTAAATAAACATTAAATGAATTGAAATAAGTAAACTGCGGAAGTTCGAAATCAAAACTTAGTCTCCCGCCAATTATTGTTGAGTTATATTCGTTTTTTCTTTTTTGAGCGGTGAAATAAGTTTCTAACTTCGTTGTTATCGGTTCGCCAAAAAGAAACGGCTGTTCAATAGAAATACGTGCATCGAAATAACCATAAAATGCAGAATCTGCAAAAGAAGGATGCTGAATAAATTCGGAAATGTTCTGTGCCGCTGCTGAGGTGCCAATTGTAAATTTTCTGGCATCACCAAGAAAATTTTTCTTAATAAAGTTCAGCGCCAAACCGAGATTAAAAGTATTATCCTCATTGTTCATTATTATTTCAGGCGAAAGCTCATGCATTAGTCCGATATCTGCACTTATGTTAAGCGGAACATTGTTACCTGAAGTATCGGAAATAACACTGCTAACATTAGCAGAGGTGAAAAGATTTGTTCTAAACAATCTTACTGTTCCTCTTTGAATATCGTAATTACTATACCAGCTTCCGACTTTTATTCCAACAATATCTTTTAGCAAAGCATCATCAACTAACTCAAATCCTTTGCCTGTTCGCTGAGTAAGCAAACCGCTTATCTTATATCTGTTGCCGGGTGAAAATTTTAATTCAACATCAACTTTATTTTTCATCGTGTCTATAACAACTTTAGGCCTATCGGCATTAACGAGCATGAAGCCATGATCGCGGAGGAAAGACAAAGTATAATTTTTTTTCTCATCAACAATTGCATCTTCGTATATTTTGTTCGTATCCACCCTGCAATAATCTGATAGTAATTCTTGAAATTCGGGCGCTACCCATTCCAAGCCCTTCAGACTTAATGAATGGAAATAAACCGGCTGGGATTCAAAAACGGTATAAGTTAATTGTGCTTCATTGTTTGATGTATCCAACTTGTAATTTGATTTAATTTTTACCTTGAAGAATCCTCTTGCTTGATAAAAATTGGTGAGTGCATTTATGTCCGAAGGAATTTGCAGAGAATCAAAATAAACTGCTTTGCTGCCTAACGATGAAATCTTATTTAGAAACTGCGACAGCCAATTTGGTGATTCCTTTGAATATATAATTTCTCTAAGAACAGACGATGAAAAATTACTATTACCTTCAAAGTTTATTTGAGTAAGTTCAAATTTTTTATTTGATTGGGCAAATAATCCTGCCGCAAATAGAAAAATGAAGAGAAACTTAGATTTCAATAGTGATCCTTCAATTAATTATTTTTACCGGAGTCCCGATTTTTATCACCGAGTATAACTCGTCTATATTTTCGTTGCTAACTGCGATCGATCCGTTAGTCCAATTAAATGAGAATGGAAGATTTTTAAATATAATATTATATGTTCCAATACCATGTATTCCTATCTCTGACCCAAGTTTAGTTTCTTTTGGAGGACATTCGTTTTTCTTAGCAGCTAATATAATTGTGTTAAACTCGTCATCGAAAATATATCCTTGTTTCAGTGCCTCGGCAGCATCACGTTCATTCGGGTAATCTAAATGTAAAAATTTATGATATTTATTTAATGAATCTATTGCACAAATTTTATAATCGCCAAGAGGAGTAATGTTATCATCAGCAGAGGATTTTATAGTTCCGGAACTCTTACCGAATACCGCCTTATATGTTTTAATTAAAATTTTATTTGAGTAAAGCAAAATTTTATAATCCGTCTTATCAACAACAAGCCGTATATTCTCAAGTTTTGTTAATCCTTTTTCAATCAATGCTTCTTTTAAGGTAACTTCTCTGAAATTGAGAATTACCCCATATAGAATCATTCCGGCAAAAAAAATAACAACACTTCCGGAGATATATAAAATATTTTTTAACACAATAAATCTTGCCGTTTAATCAGTGGCTAAGATAAAATTATCTATTCGTAATATAAATAACGAAAAGCCTAACTTCTAAATGAAGTTAGGCTTTTTCCAATTATCGCATAAAATAAACATTTAATTATTTGTGGCTCTTAGCACCTACGACAGCAATTGCAGTCATATTAATAATATCATTAACCGTATCACCACGCTGAATAACATGAACAGGTTTTTTCATTCCCATCAGGATTGGACCAATAACAGTTGCATCCGTTAATCGTTGCAACAGTTTATAAGCAATATTGCCAGCTTCAAGCGTTGGGAAGATCAAAACATTTGCGCCACCTTTAAGTGATGAGAATGGATATTCTTTTTCCATTTTTTCAGCAACGACTGCAGTATCTGCCTGCATTTCACCATCAATAATAAGATCAGGTCTTTTCTGCTTTACAATTTTTACGGAATTTGAAACCTTAATTGTTTGCGGATAAGGAGCGCTGCCAAAATTACTGAATGAAAGCATTGCAATTTTGGGAACGATGTCAAACTCTTTTACCGCATCAGCCGCATTGATAGCAATTTCCGCAAGCTGTTCTGAAGTAGGATCAACATTTACAGTACAATCGGCAAAGAAATATACTTTACGTTTAATGATTACAATATACATTCCGGATACAATTTTTAATCCTTCCTTTACACCAATACATTGAAGTGCAGGTCTGATTGTCTGGGGATAATGTTGTGTAAGTCCGCCAACCATCGCATCAGCATCGCCCATTTCCACCATCATTGCTGCAAAGTAATTCGGATCATGCATTAAAGCTTTTACATCTCGCGGTGTTATACCTTTACGTTGACGCTTTTTATAAAACGCTTCTGAATATTGTTCATTTTTTTTCGTTGTCTCCGGGTCTATTATTTCAAACTTATTCAATTCATATCCTAAATCTTCAATTCGCGTTTTTATACTCTGTTCATTACCGAGTAGAATTGGTTTTGCAATGTTATCATCATAAGCAGCATTAGCAGCACGAATAATTTTTTCTTCTTCACCTTCGGGGAATACTACCTTCTTAGGATTCTGTTGAGCTTTGTGAACCATGACTCTAACAATCTCAGTTGAAAATCCTAATCTCTCCTGTAATTGTACTTTGTATGCATCCCAGTCAGTAATTGGATTTTTGGCAACACCGGTATCAATCGCGGCTTTTGCAACAGCAGGTGCAACATTCCAAAGTACACGGGGGTCAAACGGTTTCGGAATTATATATTCGGGACCAAATGAAAATTCTTTCCCGCCGTAAGCATTAAGTACAACTTCCGGAACTTTTTCTTTTGCAAGTTGGGCAAGCGCCTTTGTAGCCGCCATTTTCATTTCTTCATTGATTTTACTTGCACGTACATCAAGAGCTCCGCGGAAAATAAATGGAAATCCAAGAACATTATTAACTTGATTTGGATAATCGCTTCTTCCGGTTGCCATTATTATATCTTTGCGGGCATCAACTGCATCATCATATTTAATTTCGGGATCTGGGTTAGCCATTGCAAACACAATCGGATTTTTTGCCATACCCTTAACCATTTCTTTCGAAACAATATTTCCTTTTGACAGACCGACAAAAACATCTGCACCCTTCATTCCATCTGCCAAATCTTTGAATTCAACATCTTGTGCAAATAATTCTTTGTATTTATTTAAGTCGGTTCTTTTTTTGTTGACGTGTCCATGTGTATCAAACATTGAAATATTTTCTCTCTTCACACCCGCTGCAATGTATAATTTGCAACAGGAGATTGCAGCAGCACCGGCACCTGAAACAACAATTTTTATTTTATCTAATTTCTTTCCGGCTACTTCTGTCGCGTTTATTAAAGCTGCACAAGAAATAATTGCTGTTCCATGTTGATCATCGTGAAATACAGGGATATTCATCGTCTCTTTAAGTCTTTCCTCTATCTCAAAACATTCGGGAGCTTTAATATCCTCAAGATTTATTCCGCCAAAAGTCGGTTCAAGTAATTCTACAGTACGAATAACTTCTTTGGGGTCATGTGTTTTCAACTCAATGTCAAAAACATCTATATCAGCAAATCGTTTGAACAAAACGCCCTTACCCTCCATTACAGGTTTGCCCGCATGCGGACCAATATCACCTAAACCTAATACTGCAGTTCCGTTTGAAACAACAGCAACTAAATTTCCTTTTGCAGTATACTTATAAACATCGTCGTCATTTTTTTCAATCTCTCTACACGGCTCAGCTACACCAGGAGTGTAGGCAAGTGATAATTCTCTGGCGGTAAAACAAGGTTTCGTTGCAATGACTTCAATCTTTCCTTTACGTCCCTCGCTATGATACCTCAGCGCCTCTTCTTTGTTAACGCTCATAATTTTTTCCTTATGTTGATCTTTGAATTGTATCTTCGATATGTTGAATAAGATGAATTTGTCTTACGAAAAATATGGATATTCTGTCAAACTAAAAAGCGGG
>VEPI01000175.1 GCA_012026935.1 Melioribacter sp.
ATGCATTGGGCACATTACCCTGCAATGTTTTTATCTCTTGCTGTAGCCGGATTAGGAATTTTAATTGCATTCATGTTCTACCAATGGAAGAAACTTAACGCAGATAAACTTGCAGAGAAGCTCAAACCTCTTTACAATTTCTCTTTGAACAAATGGTTCCTCGATGAACTATACGACATGACTGCCATTGCAGGTACATTAAATTTCAGTTCAATCCTTTCGTGGTTCGATAATAAAATTGTTGATGGAATTGTGAACGGATCTGCTACCGTAACAAGATTTGCATCTAGAATGAGCGGATGGTTCGATACTTTTGTTGTTGACGGATTTGTAAACTTTACGGCATTCTTCAGCGGTTTTGTAGGATTGTCTTTCAGAAGATTACAAACCGGAAAAGTTCAGACATATATTGTCTTTGTTGTTTTTGCAATAATTATTTTATTGATGTTCTTTAAACCGTTTTGACGGTTACGTCATCCTGAGCGGAGCGAAGGATCTCCTAATTAATTGATGTTAGAGATTCTTCGTCGTTTCACTCCTCAGAATGACAATTAAAAAATTAAAAAAATAGGTTTGTAGTTATGATTGGATTTCCGATACTTTCGTTAATAACTTTTCTTCCTGTGCTGGGAATGTTCTTAATCTTGTTCATGAAAAAAGAACAACCCAAATCAATAAAATACTTGACACTTGGTATTACTGCCTTTCAAGTTATACTGGCTGTAATCCTTCTTGCAAACTATAATTACTCAGCCGCAGGTATTTATGAAGAAAAGTCATTTCAGTTCATAGAAAAATTCAGATGGATCAATATCAGCGGGATTTCATGGCTAGGCACTGTTAAAGTAGATTACTTCCTGGGCATTGACGGATTAAGTATGCCGATGGTACTCTTGACTGCACTCATTTCTTTTATCGCTGCTATTTCATCCTGGACAATTGAAAAATCCGTTAAAGGTTACTTTGCACTCTTCCTTCTTCTTGATACCGGTATGATGGGTGTGTTTGTTTCTCTTGATTTCTTCCTCTTCTACATCTTCTGGGAATTAATGTTACTGCCGATGTATTTCTTAATCGGTATTTGGGGCGGACCAAGAAAAGAATATGCTGCTATTAAGTTTTTCATTTATACATTGTTCGGAAGCGTGTTTATTCTTTTAGTTATGATCGGATTATATTTCAGTGCAACTGAATTGATGGCGGACGGAAGTAAAGTTCATACATTCAGTTTAATTGCTTTGATGAATCCTGCTAATTACTCGGCTGATGGAATTTTATCTGCATTAAATCCCAGCAATCTAAGATTGATTGCCTACATAGCATTGTTTGCCGGCTTTGCAATTAAAATTCCAATGTTCCCATTTCATACATGGTTACCCGATGCACATGTTGAAGCACCAACACCAATCTCGGTAATTTTAGCCGGTGTTCTTTTGAAGATGGGCACTTATGGAATTCTTCGTGTCAGTTATCCAATCTTTCCCGATATAACACGGCAGTTGATGTGGTATATAGCTCTTTTCGGAATGATAAATATAGTTTACGGTGCGCTTGTTGCACTCGCACAAAAAGATTTCAAAAAATTAATTGCATACTCATCCGTTTCGCACATGGGTTATGTTTTGCTTGGTATGGCATCACTAACTACTATAGGCGTTAACGGTGCAATCTTTCAGATGTTTAATCACGGAACAATTACAGCAATGCTCTTCTTGATTGTCGGCGTTGTTTACGACCGCGCCCACACAAGAGGATTAAATGATTTTGGCGGACTTGCAACTCAAATGCCTGTCTATACCGGATTTGTTACCGTTGCATTCTTTGCTGCAATCGGTTTGCCAAGTATGAGTGGATTCGTTTCAGAAGCACTTGTATTCATCGGTGCATTTGGAGTAAGTGCAATTAGAGTTCTTACATTAATTTCTACGCTTGGAATTCTTCTCGGTGCCGGCTATATGTTGTGGACACTTCAAAGAATTTTCTTTGGCCCGTTAAATGAAAAATGGAGTTCACTCAAAGATTTAGACAAACGTGAATATGCAATGTTCATTCCACTTACTATAATTATTATTTTCTTAGGAGTTTATCCTTCAGGAATGCTGGACATTATGAATTCATCTGTAAACTCACTTGTAAATTTTGTAACGAATGCTCTTTAAGTTTTTTAATAACCCCGACTCTTTATGTCGGGGGAAGAATTAATTCACCAATAGTGGAATTTTATTTTACTGATGGCAAATACAAATCTATATCAGTCACTTAACTTAATCGTACCGGAAATTGTACTAACAGTTGTTTTGCTTGTACTTGTTCTAACCGATTTGATCTTTCATAAAGACAAGAAATTTATTCCTTACGTAGCTCTCGTTGGAATATTGATCACGGGTTACTTTGTTTTAAATCAATTCGGCGAAAAAGGATTTGCATTCCAGCCGGCATTATATACTTATGGTATGGTTGCTGTTGATTCGTTCGGTGTTTTCTTTAAGATGATTGTGGTTGTTGCCACTATATTTATAATTTTCTTTTCTTTCGGTTCGGAAGAAATCATTAAGATCAAGAATAGAATCGGTGAATATTATGCTCTGATATTCGGTATGGTTCTGGGAATGTTTTTCATGATTTCCGCTTCAGATCTTATCTTAATATATCTCTCTATGGAATTGATGTCTCTCTCCTCTTATGTTCTTTCCGGATTTACTAAACTAAGAGAGAGAAACAGCGAAGCCGCATTAAAATATTTATTATACGGCGCAATATCATCAGGATTGATGCTTTTTGGTATTTCTTTAATTTATGGATTAACCGGCAGTACTAATCTTTATGTAATTAATTCACTGATTCAGAATCCGCATATAAATCTTTTTACAATTGCATTTGCCAGTATCTTAATTTTTACCGGAATAGGATATAAAATTTCTTCTGCACCATTTCATTTCTGGACACCTGATGTTTATGAAGGCGCTCCGATAACAATTACTGCTTTTCTATCTGTTGCAAGTAAAGCTGCCGGATTTGCATTACTTATTAGATTTATAAGAACAACTTTCATTTCTTATGCTGATGCAAACGGAATGTGGCAGTTGATAAATGTATTCGATTGGAAAACTTTGCTGATTGCAGTTTCGATTCTGACAATGACACTTGGTAACTTCTCTGCTCTCTGGCAAAACAACATGAAGAGAATGCTGGCTTATTCTTCTATTGCTCATGCGGGATATCTGCTTCTTGGTTTAGTTGTTCTATCAAATCAAGGATTACTCGCAATCTTAATTTACTTCTCTGTTTATCTGGTAATGAACCTCGGTGCATTCTTAGTTGTGATGTTGATTGCCAACAAGATCGGCTCGGAAGATATTCACGATTATAACGGACTTGGAATCACGTCGCCATTCCTCGGTGTGTCGCTTGCAATATTTTTAGTTTCGTTAACAGGACTTCCGCCAACTGCAGGATTTATCGGCAAGTTATATTTATTCATTGCACTTGTTGATGCAAAAATGATTGC
>VEPI01000039.1 GCA_012026935.1 Melioribacter sp.
CCGCATTTCACAATCTTTAGAACACTAATTTCTTGCACCGCAAATATAATACTGCAGAATCATTAATCGCAAGATTAAGAATTTATTTACTAAACTCTTGAACCGTGCATGAATCCTCGATAAGGAATAGATTGCTGCACAGTTATAAATGCTTGCTTATCAATCTTTTCTATATTTGTCATTAATTGTTTTAAGAATTTCCGTTTAATAATAACTAAGATAATAGATAATTCACCGGATTTTCCTTCTGCCGGTAAAATCGTTACACCAAATTTAGAGTCTCTTAATTTTGCGGTTATTTCATCAGTATGATGTCTTGATACTACGTTAACCTGCACGTATCCGATTGCAACTCTTTGTTCGAGTGTTATTCCTAAAATATTACCCAGCGCAAAACCTGTTGCGTATCCAAGAAAATTATAAAAATTATCCAGATGCTGAACAATATATCTCATTGCAGTAAGCCATATTAAAACTTCGAAGAATCCGGCCACTGCTGCATGATACTTTTTTGATTGTACTACCATGATAGTTCTAAACGTACCAATTGTAACATCACAAATACGCATAAACATTATTAAGACAGCTCCGCCTAACACTTCCAACATTTTTCACTTTCCCTTACAAATGATTGCTAAGAATAAGTTCTAAGTTTTTATCTTTGCAGTGCAAATTTAACATCTAATATCTAAATGTACGAAACAGAAAGAAAAGAATTAGTAGAGATTTTACGCAGTAAAGGAATATCTAATCAGAGAGTGCTTGATGCTTTTTTGAAAGTTGAGAGACATCTCTTTGTCCCGGATATTATGAAGCAACACGCCTACAAAGATGTTGCGCTGCCGATCGGATTAGGACAAACGATTTCTCAACCGTACACCGTTGCGTATATGACGCAAGAAATTGATCCGCAGCCAAAACAAAAAATCTTAGAAATTGGAACCGGTTCCGGATATCAAGCCGCAATCCTTTATGAGTTGGGTGCTCGGGTATTTTCCATTGAGCGTCATAATGACTTGTATAATTCAGCCATGAAAATGTTTGATAAACTTAATCTTAAAATAGCTGCCCGATGCAGCGACGGAACAATCGGATGGGAAGAATTTTCCCCGTACGATGGAATAATTGTTACTGCGGGCGGACCAACCGTTCCGATTAATTTGAAAAAGCAGCTTGCTGTTGGCGGCAGATTGGTAATTCCGGTCGGTGATAAACATGTTCAAACCTTGCAAATTATTACCAAAATTTCCGAAGACGAATTTCAGACTAATGAAGTCCCATATTTTGCTTTTGTACCACTCATCGGTAAAGAAGGATGGAAAGAAAAGTAATTGTTATAGTAGGACCGACATGTTCCGGAAAAACTAAAGTTGGAATTACACTCGCTCATAAATTACACACAGAAATAATTTCCGCTGACAGCCGCCAAATTTATAAACAACTCACAATTGGTACGGCAAAACCTGCGCAAAATGAACTTCGAACGATCAAACATCATTTCATAGATTTTTTAGAACCGGATGAAACTTACAATGTCAGCCGTTTCGAAACGGATTCACTAAAAGTTATTGATGAACTAATTAAGCATGGAAAGATCCCTATTGTTGTCGGCGGTTCAGGTCTTTACATCAAAGCATTAACAGAAGGGATTTTCAATTCAGTGGATACTGACGATGATTATCGTGAAGAGCTGAAAGAGAAGCGCGAAAAATTCGGCAATGAATATTTATATGAAGAACTAAAAAAAGTTGATTCTCAAAGCGCCGCCGGTATGTTACCGCAGAATTGGAAACGCGTGATGCGTGCGTTGGAAGTTTTTCATTTAACCGGCGAACCGATTTGGAAGATGCAGGAAAGCTACGAACGAAAAGCAATTTATAATTTTATTCTGTTCGGACTGAACTGGAATAGAAATATTCTGTATGCCAACATAGAGAGAAGAGTTGATGAAATGATCACTGCCGGTTTGGTTGACGAAGTTAAAAATATATTATCGCTTGGTTATTCAAAAAAAATAAATGCTTTGAACACCGTCGGTTACAAAGAAATTATTTCTTACCTCGAAAATGAAATTTCCCTCGAACGTGCGGTCGAACTTATCAAACGAAACACGCGCCGCTACGCAAAAAGACAAATGACTTGGTTTAGAAAAGCAAAAGAAATTAATTGGCTTACTTGTGATGAAAACACCTCCGCAGAACAACTCGCTTCTCTAATCTTAAAAAAAATGTAGAAAGTTGATTAATCAATGCCTAATTTCCTTTCGGAAACATTTTAATTGATGAATTCTAATCCTGTTATCCTTTGAATTGATGTAGTTGTTAATATAAATACATATGTCGAAAAAGTTTGTCGCGCATCCGCTCGAAATTGGGGTGCAGAAATATTTTTTGACAAACCGAATATGTGACAACTTCTCACTTAACTATCAGACATAAACCAGAGGATAACATGATTGGAATAGTTGGTTACGGCTCTTACCTTCCTCGATACCGCATCAAAGTAGATTTAATCGCAAAGCAGTGGGGCGCAGATCCCGAAGCAATCAAACGCGGATTGATGCTCTACGAAAAAACAGTACCCGGACAAGATGAAGACACGATCACAATTTCTGTGGAAGCCGCACGCTATGCACTTCAGCGAGCACGAATTGATCCGCAGAAAATCGGTGCTGTGTATATCGGTTCGGAATCACATCCGTACGCGGTAAAACCCAGCGCAACAATTTTGATTGACGCTCTCGGAATCGGTCCGCACGTTCACGTTGCGAGTTATGAATTTGCATGTAAAGCCGGAACGGAAGCGATGTATGTTGCGTACAGTTTGGTGAAAGCCGGCGAGATGGAATACGCTCTCGGCATTGGCGCGGATACTTCTCAAGGTGCACCGGGCGATGCGCTTGAATACTCCGCATCTGCTGGCGGTTCTGCTTACATAATGGGAAAAGAAAAAGTTGTTGCCGAAATATTATTTACAAACTCTTTCACTTCTGATACGCCGGATTTCTGGCGGCGCGAACATGAATTTTATCCCCGTCACGCCGGAAGATTTACCGGAGAACCCGCTTACTTCAAACACATTCATAATGCCGGAAAAACTTTGCTGGAAAAATCCGGAATGCAGCCGAAAGATTTTCAGTTCGCAGTATTTCATATGCCCAACGGAAAGTTTCCGCAAGAAGCCGGAAAGAAACTCGGATTCACAAAAGAGCAAATGGAAGTCGGATGGATTTCGCCGTGGATGGGCAATACATATTCCGGTTCATCGCCGACGGGACTTTCAGCCGTTCTTGATGTTGCAAAACCCGGCGATAAAATTTTTATGGTGTCGTTCGGTTCCGGCGCCGGAAGCGACGGATTCATTTATCAAGTAACAAATGAAATTGAAAAAGTTAGAGACTTGGCGCCGAAACTTAGAGACATGCTCGACAACGATAAAATTTATCTTGATTACGGCGAGTACGCAAAATTCAGAAAAAAAATTATTCTCAATGAGTAGGGAG
>VEPI01000082.1 GCA_012026935.1 Melioribacter sp.
TCGGCATTATGTTTATCCCCTCGTTCTTGACCACCCCTTGTGTTCCCCTCCTTAAAAAAAAGGAGGGGGAATTGAAGGGGATGGTCGGTTACACTCTACAATTTTTATTTTTTCTTCGTTAAACCGGAAATACCGGCTGGCTGCGAGATGGTGACTGATTAATTTTCTTCTTCTATCGTTCCCCAATTTTGACTTCACCCTGCCAAGAAAGATGCAGGCATGCCTTATTACCAATGCTGTTAAGAGTTTGGACTAAAGTCCAAATGGAATTCTAAATCTTGTCCCCGACCTGAAGGTCGGGGCTATCATTTTTATTGATATATAGCCCCGAACTTTAGTTCGGGGTTAAATAAGAAATCAAAATTTTGGGCTTTAGCCAAAAACTACATTTGTTAACCTGACAGCACATCTACCTTCTTTGTTATTTCTGTTAGAGAAGTTGTCATTTCAAGGGGGGTGACAATTTGTCCCCACCCTTTTGAAAGTTCATCATAGCGCTTTCGCATCTTTTTAATATAGTCTGTAACGTTTGATGTATCCGTTAATGCTTCCACAACATCGGCTACGGAGAAATACCATTTCTGCTCTTGTTCATTCCAAACGGAACGGATTTTTTTTGATTCGAAGAGTTTTATGCTGCTCATTTAATACCCCCTTTTCACTGTTATAAATTTGTTGTTAATGCCTTTCACTTGTTCTTATGCATTAGTTCTAAACTGTTGTCTCTGTCAAAAGCCGAATCCTCGTTGTGACAAAGTTAAGTTTTTTTTCAAAAACTTTTTTATCTAAAAAAACTGTATTTATAAATTATTTCTCTTCCCTTTCTTTGTCTTTGACCTCACCCGTCCCTTCGGGCCACCCTCTCCTTATTAAGGAGAGGGATTGGGGTGAGGTTGTTACCTTCCACAATTTTTATTTTATTTCAACTTTCTCTTCTTCTTTTCAGTCAGTTGGAGATAATTTTCTTTAGAAACAACTTCCTTTCCGGTTTCTTTTTCAAGAGCAATTCTTGCATCGCCTGCAATCTTACCGCCTTTCTTTGCAGTAATTTTATTTTCATCAAATCCTTTAGCATCTACCTTCTTTGTTATTTCTGTTGTTGATGCTTCGCCGAGCATTGTAAAAATCAATTCGAGATCGTTCATATGATCTCTAAGGTTTTCACCTCTGCCGGGTAGATCTTTAACTTTTTTATAATCCGATGGGGTTAAACCAAATGTTGCTTTACTTATTTCGGAAGTTAGAATAGCAAATTCAATATGTTCTTTTACACCACGCTTCTTCCATTCATCGGTTAATTCATCTCTAACAGCAATACCGCGTAATCTTTTTTCAATCCATTCATCGCTGTAACCCTTTGCTCTGTAAATTTCTCTAATTCTTTTTGAAGCAAGTTCCGGGTTTTCGATTTCTTCAAGCCGTTCATAACCAACTCTTGCAAGCCAGCGTTTGAATGGTTCAGCTTTTGGAGACGGGATTGATTGAATAATTCTCAACAATCCTTCCACAGTTGCGGCTTGAATCTTGCGTTTTTTACCATCAGAAGTTGTCATTTCAAGAGGGGTACAAATTGTACCCCAGTTGGAATTCAATTGTTCATCACGCTGCCGAAGTTTTTTTACATACTGTTTAATATCGGTGCTGTCCGTTAATGCTTCCACAACATCTACTACGGAGAAATACCATTTCTGCTCTTGTTCATTCCAAACGGAACGGATTTTTTTTGATTCGAAGAGTTTTATGTTGCTCATTTAATACCCCCTTTTCACTGTTCTAAATTCTCTGTTAATGTCTTTCACTTGTAATGCCGTATTTGTTTTACCCTCTACAATTTTTATATCTTCTTCCGGCAATCCATAAAGTTGAAAACTAGGTCGTACATAATAATTCCTAAGTGTTTAATAATACAGCTGAATATAATATTTAACTTATTTGCTTTTTGCCTAAATAAGTAAAATATTTTTGCAAAAATATATTTCAACCTTAACATAAAGATGCTAAAAAATTTCTTGCTTTCAATAAATTTTATTCTGGATATTTCATATTGTACAAAGTCTATCGGAGTAATCCATTCAACTAAATCTTTATCAAACCAGTCAAGTATTTCCAGAATTTCTTTATAAATATTTTCTGTTCTGGTTAGCTCAAAATTACCGTCATTGAAGCAGATTGGTTCGTAATGATATACTCTATTTCTAAAATATCTGATTCTATTCAATTTATCATAAACATTATTTCTCTTTATGTGAGATGGTAAGTTTGGAAATATCTTAATTGCTCCACCTTTTAACACCCTATAATGTTTTTTTTCAAAAAACTCTGTCCACGATCCAAAGGTCAATTCCGAAATCAGTTTACCTTGAGTTAAGGAATATCCTAATTTTATCTTAATACGTTTTATATTTTCTCTTAGTAAAAAAGGATTAGATGAATAACCGAGGCTTGGATCACTCATAAAACCAGTGGTTTGATTCATTAACCAATCCTGGTCTGAAAACACAACAGCAAAGTGTAAATCTATCGCATTTCTTAAACTAATTTCCAGGATAGAAAGTAGTGGATAGAATGCTTGAGATAGACGCAAATTTGCTTTATATAATAAGAGAGCACGAATTTTGTCCCCAGAATAATGGTTAATAAATTTTTGTAACCTTGGTAAAGAAAAATATTCTTCAAAAGTATTGTATTTCATCAGTTATTTTGTATTTTAGCATCCAGTGATACCCGGTTACTCCTCTTAGCGGCCTAAAAACCGTTAATGAAACCGGGTTTTTGAGTTTAAATACAACAGCTTAAAAATACTTTTCAGTTTCCACTTAAAGGAATCTGTTGGTATCCACTCCAAACTCTTCCAGTATTTCTTTCGCCATTTTTTCGGCAAGTGCCCAGTCGTGTAATTTTTCTTTGGCATTTACTTCAAGATGAGTTTTGAGTTCTTTTATATATGTGTTATAATTCTTTAGAATCAGTTCAACTGTTTTTTCTTTGATAGGTATTTTGATTTGATAGGTTGAATGACGTGAGAGTATTTCTACAAATTCCGCTTTTACTTCGCTATCAAGTTCAATAATAGTCTCGCCTCCTTCTGTTTTCATTTGGTATCGGTTAAAGAATGCATCAGATGTTAATGGTTTACCATTTGTGGAGAAGGATTCAAACTCAAGTTCTTCGTAATTGCCTTTTGAATAAAAATCTTGTGGGAATTTTCTTATGCCATCGGGTAAGCAATCTTCAATTACATCTTCTTTAACTTTGTCGTATGCATATTTAACTTCTTCTTTTTGTTGCTTCTTCCTCATCTTCGGCAATTCAAGCCGCTCTTTCACAAGCTCGCATAGTCCGTCATAAATTTTTGGCAGATAAATCTTCGCATCAAGTCCAAGAGCTTCCAATATTTCTGTGTCGAGTTTTATGCTGCTCATTTAATACCCCCTTTTTACTGTTCTAAATTCTATGTTAATGTCTTTCACTTGTAATGCTGTATTTGTTTTAC
>VEPI01000010.1 GCA_012026935.1 Melioribacter sp.
TCCCAGTTAACAACATTCCACCATGCATTTAAATAATCAGGTCTGCGGTTTTGATAATTTAAATAGTATGCATGTTCCCAAACGTCAATTCCAAGAACAGGGTAACCTTTAACATCGGCTACATCCATTAATGGATTATCTTGATTTGGTGTTGAAGACACAACTAATTTTCCATCAGAAAGAACTAACCAAGCCCAGCCTGAACCGAATCTTGTAGCACCGGCATTGTTAACGAGTTCTTTGAATTTATCAAATGTACCGAATGAACCGTTGATTGCATCGGCAAGAGCGCCTGTTGGCTGCCCGCCTTTATTCGGACCCATAATATTCCAGAACATTGCATGATTATAATGTCCGCCGCCGTTGTTTCTTACCGCTGCTGGTAATTTGGAAATTGTCTTAAACATTTCTTCCAAAGATTTACCTGTTAAGTCTGTGTTACTTTCAAGAGCTTTGTTCAAGTTATTAACATAAGCTGCGTGGTGTTTATCGTGATGTATTTCCATTGTGCGCGCATCAATGTGCGGTTCCAATGCATTAAATGCATATGGAAGCGGCGCCAATTCGAATTTACTCATTGTTATACTCCTATCTATTCTTTGATTTATTTTATTTGTTATTGCATCAATTTTTTTTATTCCGCTTGCAACAGTTAACAATCCTAGGGATGCTAAAAATTTTTTTCTATCCATTTTATTTAAACTCCAAATGATTCGCCACAGCCGCAAGTCTTGGTTGCATTCGGATTATTAAATACAAATCCTTTGCCATTCAAACCATCGCTGAAATCCAAAATTGTCCCGCTTAAATAGAATAAACTTTTTCCGTCAACAATAATTTTTATTCCCTCTTTTTCAATGATCGTATCACCGTCTTTAACATCGCCGTCAAAACCAAGCTGGTATGTCATGCCTGAACAGCCGCCGCCTTTTACACCAATACGGAGAGCGTAATCGGATGGGATGCTATTTTCTTCTTTTATCTGTTTTACCTGCTTAATTGCTTTTTCTGTAATGTCTATTTCTGATCTGTCCACCGCCGAGGCAGGCTGGACATCAACTTGATCGCTCAATTTGAAGCTCCTTTCAGTTTGGATTTACTTTTTGTTCATCTGATTGTACAACATTATTCCCCAAAGAAAAATTCACTTTCCACGCATTATTTGACATTTTTTTTAGTTCACCGGAATTTTCAAGCTTAGTGATAAATTCAAATGCGACCTTTTCGGCTTGTGAATACTTTATATGCACATCTTTCTTCTCGAAATAACTTTTGATTGCATACTGAATATCGCGGAAGAAGATGTTGGAATTTTTGTACAAACGGTACTTTTCCTTCATAAACTTGAAGAAAATTGATTTGTTTGCTGTAAGATCTTTAATAAATTCCATCGTCAACCCAATTAAATTCTTAAAATTATTTTTGATTTGTCAAAAAGGGAACTCAATATAACAAGACAAAGTTATGAATTACCAACCAATTTTTTGTTTTTTGTTGAAGAAATTATAGATTTGTACCCGAGATTAGCTATCGTTAATCTTTCAATTAGGTCTTACGACCTCAATTCGGTCAATCTGAACTCAGAGAAATTCTTTCTTTGATTCAACACGAATTAGAATTATTTTCTGTTATAAATGGAATTGTTTTAACATTTTCTTTCCATCCGATTCCATTAACAGATAAAAATTTTAGATTTCATAATAAAGAGGGTTTAATGCCTTTTTTTGTAGAAATTATTACTATTTATTGCCTTAACACCTGTACTTCCGGATATCCTATCAATGAAAATAAATTAATTAACTTATTTAATAATAAATCAATTCTGAAAAATATGGGAGGTCTATGAAAAGAATCAAAGAAATTCTCCGTTCTAGAGCCACCAAACAGTATTATCTCCTCTTTATGATGGTTGCATTTGCAGCTGGTTTTGTTTGGCTGCCGGGTTCTTCTGATGCATCATCACAAGTTGTAGAAGAAGTTAAGAAGTTTGTTCCATTTTCTCTTTTTACCGATCCTAAGTATTCGCCGATTGAAGTAATTGCATTGCTTGTTGTATTGGGAATTGCAATTTCGGGATTACTCTATGCTTTACTGCTTGTAAAACAAGTTATGAAAGCAGACAGCGGTACAAAGAAGATGCAGGAAATTGCCGCCGCAGTACGCGAAGGTGCAAATGCCTATTTAGCTGCTCAATTTAAAAAGATCGGTCCGCTCATCGGTATTATTACAGTTCTTCTTTTTGTTACTTACACAGGCAGTGAAGGAGCTTTCCGATGGGGACGTTCAGGTGCATTCTTAGTCGGTTCGTTGTTTAGCTGGCTTGTAGGTTTTGTAGGAATGCGGTTAGCGACTCAAGGAAATTTAAGAGTTGCCGCCGCTGCAAAAAGAAGTTACGGCGAAGCTATGCAGCTTGGTTATAGAACCGGAACTATTACCGGTATGTTAACGGATGGTCTTGGTCTTCTCGGCGGAACTTTAATATTCTTACTTTTTGGTGATCTTGCTTACGAAGCATTACTTGGTTTTGGATTCGGCGGAACTTTACTTGCACTGTTCATGAGAGTTGGCGGCGGTATTTATACAAAAGCGGCCGATGTTGGTGCTGATCTTGTTGGTAAAGTTGAAAAAGATATTCCTGAAGATGATCCGCGTAACGCTGCTACAATTGCTGATAACGTTGGTGATAATGTTGGCGATTGCGCCGGTATGGCAGCAGATATATTTGAAAGTTATGAAGTAACAATTGTTGCCGCAATGATTCTCGGTATGTCAACATTCGGTCATAAAGGGGTAATCTTTCCATTGTTAGTTCGTGGTATTGGTGTTCTTGGTTCAATCATTAGTACATACACAGTAAAGGCAGGACCAAATGATACATCAGATACGGCACTTAAAAGTGTTCACCGCGGATTCTGGATCGGATCTATGATAAGCATAGTTGGATTCTTTTTGCTTGGATTCGGTTACTTACATTTTGATGCTGGTTATTTTACTTCTAACCCCATGGCTCTTGCAGGATTTCCAAACGGAGATCCGGCTAACTTGGGATGGTTCGCAAATCTTGGATCGATCGGTTTGGATTTACGTCCGGCTTACACATGTTTGATCGGAGTTTTTCTTGCAATCGGATTAAATAAATTAACAAGCTATTATACACATACAAGTCATGCACCGGTAAAGTCGCTCGCAAAATCTTGCCAGACCGGACATGCAACAAACATTATTCAAGGATTTGCAGTTGGTTATGAAAGTACAGTTGCGGCAATAGTTGTAATTGCAATTGCAATTCTTCTTTCAGTTTTAGTTTATGCCGGAACACCGCCGTTGTTTATTGCATATGGTGTTGCAATGACTGGTATTGGTATGCTTACATTAACCGGTAATACAATTTCGATGGATGTGTTTGGACCGGTAGCAGATAACGCAAACGGTATCGGTGAAATGGGTTATGATAAAGATGAAATGGAAAAAGCACA
>VEPI01000107.1 GCA_012026935.1 Melioribacter sp.
CAACCCGGCAAAATCGAATGAGAATATTAATTCTTCAATTATGAAAGTTGCTCATCGTCTCGATAGAGGTGTTGTCGAAAATTTAGACTACAAAGAAATATTCAAAATATATGATACCGTAGAAACTTTTTTCTTTCTAGATCCGCCGTACCGTCACGGCACGCAATATCAAGTCGGCAGAATGAATTATGATGAACTGCTGACTGAATTAAAAAAGCTGAAAGGAAAATTTCTCTTAACAATTGACGACTGTAAAGAGAATCGTTCTTTGTTCAAGGATTTCAAAATAAAAAAGGTATCGCGTGTTAATGGAATAAATAGGAAAGAAATTGTTAATAATATTTTTAAAGAATTATTTGTTATGAACTATGCCAAAGATTAAGTGGCTTCCATATCAAAGCAAATGGATTTTAAATCCGGTGCAATTTGCGCTCGCAGAAAAGAGCAGGCGTATTGGTATAACTTATGCGGAAGCTTACCGCGTTACAAGAGATCTATCTACAAAAAATGTTAAGAACAATAAAGTTTGGTTTTCTTCTGCAGATCTATCCGCTTCCGAAGAGTTTATTGATTATGTCGGTTTCTTTGCACGTTATCTTAATGCTGCAGCAAAATATATTGGCGAAGTTGTAATTGATAAAGAAGATGAAATTACAGCTCACCGGGACCGTTTCAGCAACGGCAGTGAATGTAATGCTATCTCATCTAATCCTACGCGCTTCCGTTCAAAAGGCGGTGATATTATCCTTGATGAATTCGCCCACCATAAAGATCAAGAAAAAATGTATACCGCTGCTAAACCTTCTATGATGTGGGGCAATCGTGTAAGAATTATTTCCACACATAACGGCGACGATTCCTTTTTCAATTCTCTTATTACAGAAGTAATGAAGGGAAAAGAAGGTACGATGAAAAATTGGAGTCACTTCAAAACTACAATTGATGACGCAATTAAAGACGGCTTGATTGATACGATAGTCGGTCATAAAGCAAGCAAAGAAGAAATTGCTACCTTCCTCGAAGATGTTTTTTCCGGCATGACGCAAGAAGCGATTGATGAAGAATTTTTCTGCATCCCTCGTTCAAGTTCTAATTCTCATCTGCTTCCTTACGAATTAATTAATCCTATCGAACGTGATAACATTCTCTACGACACCCCTTCCCTTGGGGAAGGGGCTGGGGGATGGGCTGGTGATATGTATGTCGGTATGGATGTCGGTAGAAAAAATAATCCGTCTGTTATTTGGCTGCTTGAAAAACTTGGAGAGCTTCTTTATACAAGAAAAGTTATTCCGTTAAAAAATGTTCCTTACAGCGAACAGAGAAAAATTCTATATGATGTTTATTCGCATCCGAATTTTAGAAGAGGATGTATGGATGCAACCGGTATTGGAAATCAATTAGCGGAAGAAGCTCAAGAAAAATTCGGTACACTCAGAGTTGAACCGGTTGTGTTCACTCCAAGAGTAAAAGAAGATCTCGCTTCGCATACTTATGTAATGGTCGAAGGAAGAAAAGTTTTAATTCCGCGCGATAAGGTTATCCGTGAAGATTTGTATTCCGTTAAAGCAGTTACAACATCTGCCGGCAATGTCCGTTATGAAGCCGATCAAACAAAAGACGGCGGTCATGCGGATTATTTCTTCGGACTTGCTCTCGCTTTGATGGCTGCTAAATCTTATGCCGGTCCGTTAATAATTACTTCCGGTGCACATAGAGAAATAAATTCAATTTTAAAAGGATATTAAATTAAAATTTCCCTCTCCTTTTTATAAGGAGAGGGATAAAGGGTGAGGTCATGGATAAAGGTTTATATGTAAATCCGAACACATTCGTTCCGCTGAATCAAATCCGCGAGAACTTAACATCGGAAATTGCTACACGTGAATTTGCTATGGGCGGATTTGCCGGCTTCTTTAATTTTCTTCCGGACCCGGATCCGATTTTACGCAAACTCGGAATGGATCAGTCGGTTTATAAAGATCTCCGCAGTGATGAACAAGTAGGTCCTTTAATTGCACGAAGAAAAAATTTAACAAAAAGTTTGGATTGGAATATTGAACAGGGTGAAGCGGGTAATAAAGAATTTGAATTGTGCAGCAGCGCAATTAATCTTCTTGCCGGCAACCGCAATAAAGTTAAAGATATTATTTCTCAATCTCTCAACCCGATATTTTTCGGCTATTCAGTTTTCGAAGTTGTGTGGAGTCTAATTGACGGCGCTTTTCTTCCGGTTAAGATTCAAGAAAAACCGCGTGAATGGTTTCTGTTCGACGGCGATAATAATTTACGTTTTAGAACTCTAGGAAATTTTGATGGAATTATTTTAACCGGCGATAAAGCTCAATTCTCGAACAAATTTATTCTACTGCAGAACGAACCTGAGTTTGAAAATCCTTACGGCGATAAAGCTATAAGCCGGTGTTTCTGGCCTGTTACTTTCAAACGCGGTGGAATGAGATTCTTTTCTATGTTCGTTGAAAAATATGGAATGCCGTGGGTCTTTGGAAAATTACCAAGAGGAGCGACGCGCGAACAACATTATGATTTAGTCGGCAGACTTTCCAACATGATTCAAGATGCGGTTGCTACCGGACCGGATGATTCATCAATACAATTGATAGAAGCAAAAGGAACAAACAGCGCAGATATTTATGAACGTTATCTTAACCGCTGCGATAACGCAATCTCAAAAGCTATTCTTACAAATTCTCTTTCAACTGAATTACAAAAAGTTGGTTCACGTGCTGCCTCAGAAACCGGCGCAGTTACTATCGAAGGAAATTTATCCGAAGAGGATAGAGATTTTCCAACCGAATTATTTAATCAACTCTTCAAATGGATTGTAGATCTGAACGTTGGCAGTGGTTTATATCCTACATTTGAACCGATCGAACTTGAAGATGTAAAACAAGATTTAGCCGAACGTGACGATGTACTTGCCGATAAAATAGGCGTTAAGTTTTCTAAAAAATATATTGCTAATAATTACAACATTCCGGAAGAAGATTTTGAGATCTCACAGCCGATTGCAATTAATCCATTGCCGCCGGTACCACCGCTCCCAATTAATCCGCTTCAGCTGCAGTCCGGTGAACAAAATATTATCAAGAAATTTTTTAATTGGATTTCCGGAAAGCGCATTGAACTATCCGAAACCGCGCAAATAGAAAATGTTGCGGATAAAATTTCTAATGCGCTTCCGGATAAACTTTTGCAATTCCAAATTGAAGAAACTATGAAACCGGTTATCGAACTTGCTAATAATTCAAACAGCTTCGAAGAATTCAAAAATAATTTAGCTGCGCTATATCCAAAAATGAAAACGAATCAAATAGAAGATCTCGCAACAAAAGTTTTCTTTATTGCAGATCTGGAAGGAAAATTTTCAGTTCAACAAGAAAATAAAAATTAAAAAGTCCCTCATCTAATTCCCTCCCCTTTTTTC
>VEPI01000078.1 GCA_012026935.1 Melioribacter sp.
GATGCATATTACAATCTTGGCTATGTCCATTTTCTGCTAAAAAAATATGATGAGGCAATAAAATATTTCAATATTGCCTTTGAATTTAATCCTACCTACACAGATATCTACAATTATCTTTCTTACTCCTATAATGAACTCGGTAATTTCAGTAAAGCAAAGGAACAAGTAGATCTTATGCGGTCAAAAGGGATAACCCCAAATCCAAGATTACTGGAAAGATTAAAATATTAGTTTTATGAAATATTATTTGGCTGTTCCTCTCTTACATTCAAACGGTACATTTTCTTTATACCATTTTTATTTACGATTTATCTTTCTTGGGCGCCCATTCTTTTAAGAAGCTCATGATCTTCTCTGCATCATAAGATTTTTCTTTTTCCAACTCACCTGTATTCTTAGAGAACAAAAACTTTCCGTCTTTTTCTAAAATAAATATGTGGGGATAGCCCGCAACTTTTGGATATTGGGAAAGAAATTTTTCATTCTTGTTTTCCGGACTCCAGTTTATTTTGAGTACCACAAAATTATTATGCATAAAATCCTTGAGCTCCGGATTTGCATCAAGAAATCCATCTAAGCGGTGGCACCAAATACACCATTCTCCCCCAACGTCTAGTAAAATTCTTTTATCCATACTTTGTGCATCAACAATGGCTTCTTTCAAGTCCTTAAAAGAATCTCTCGAAGGATCGAATTTGGGTGTTGTACTTTCTGATTTATCTTGTGCTAATAGATTTGCAGTAAGAACAACGGCAAGCACAAAAATAATAAATGATCTTTTCTTCATATTCTCCTCTAATTTCCTTATCAAAAAATTAATTTGAACAAAAATCAATGTTAAGTTGTTGCGACAAAAATAATATAATTTTAATTAGTAAAAGCATGAAAACTAATTACCAAACAAAACTTTATTGTTGATATTATTTTATTTAGATTAATTTCGTATAAGATCGAGGTTGATATGTCGTTATTTGGATTTCTATTTCTTCTGTTAATTGCTTCCATTTGCGGTGCAATCGGTCAAAGTATTGCCGGATATTCATTGGGCGGATGTTTCGTTTCAATAATAGTCGGATTTATAGGTGCATGGCTTGGTCCTTTAATTGCAAAGGAATTGGAATTACCAATGTTTTATATTATCAATATTCAAGGAAAAGATTTTCCAGTTATTTGGTCTATAATTGGTTCAGCTTTGTTCGCACTTGTTGTCGGTTCAATTACAAGAGGACGCAAACAACAACCATAAAAAATATTTAAGTGAAAGATCGTCTGAAAGTTTTATCTAATGACCTCACATAATAAAAATTCTAACCGTCTTACTAACGAAAAAAGTCCTTACCTGTTACAGCATGCACACAATCCTGTTGATTGGTTCCCATGGAGCGAAGAAGCATTCGAGAAAGCTTTAAGAGAAAACAAGCCCGTATTTTTATCAATCGGTTATTCCACTTGTCATTGGTGTCATGTGATGGAACGTGAATCATTTGAAGATATTGAAACGGCCGAACTAATGAACAAAATCTTTGTTTCAATCAAAGTAGATCGCGAGGAGCGACCTGATATTGATAACATTTACATGACTGTTTGTCAAATGATGACCGGAAGCGGCGGCTGGCCATTATCAATTATTATGACAGCCGATAAAAAACCATTTTTCAGCGGAACTTATTTTCCAAAGGAAAGCAAATACGGAAGAATCGGTTTCAAAGAATTGATAAATAATATTAACGAAGCTTGGGTAAATAAAAGAAGTGAAATTGAATCAAGTGCAGATGAACTTACAAGTTATCTCCAAAAGATTAATAACTCGTCCGGAGCTACAATAAAATTAAATCCGGATATTCTCACCATTGCTTATAATAATTTTGAAACACGATTTGATCCGGTTAATGGCGGGTTTGGAAGCTCGCCCAAATTTCCTTCACCTCATAATTTAATGTTCCTGCTGCGTTACTGGAAAAGAACAAGTGATTATAAAGTGCTGGAGATAGTTACAAAAACACTAACAGAAATGCGTAAGGGCGGGATTTTTGATCATATTGGATTTGGTTTTCATAGGTATTCTACGGATAAGAATTGGCTTGTCCCCCATTTTGAAAAAATGCTTTACGACCAAGCACTACTGGTAATGGCATATACTGAGGCTTACCAAGCAACACAAAATTTTGATTTCAAAAAAACGGCAGAGGAAATTATTCAATATGTATTACGTGATATGACCTCCCCGGAAGGAGGATTTTATTCTGCAGAAGATGCTGATAGTGAAGGTCTGGAAGGAAAATTTTATTTATGGACTCAAGGAGAGCTATATAAAATTCTCGGGAAAAACGATTCAGACCTTGCGTTCAATGTTTTCAATACCAATCCTCATGGAAATTTCCACGAAGAGGCAACGGGTAAATCTTCAGGTGAAAATATTTTAAATCTATCCAAACCATTAGATGAAATAGCAATAAATATTAACACGGATAAGGGCAATTTGATTCAAAGGATAGAATCAATTCGTCAAAAATTATTTACTGAAAGAGAAAAACGCGCGCATCCTTTTAAGGATGATAAGATACTAGCTGACTGGAATGGATTAATGATAGCAGCACTTGCTAAAGCAGGAAGTATTTTTAATAACAATAATTATATTGCCGCCGCAGAAAAGAGTTTTTCTTTTATTGAAAAATATTTGACGAACAAAGACGGTAAACTATTACACAGATACCGGGATGGTGATTCAAGTATCCGCGGCAGCATTGATGATTATGCCTTTTTGATCTGGGGATTGATTGAACTTTACGAAGCAACATTTAAGGCAAGTTATTTAACAAAAGCCGTTGAGTTAACTGACATAGTTTTAAAACATTATTGGGACGAATCGAACGGAGGATTTTTCTTCACACCGAATTTTGGCGAGAATCTTTTAGTGAGGACAAAAGAAATTTATGACGGAGCTATTCCTTCCGGCAATTCGGTAATGCTCTATAACCTAATTCGTATTGCTAGAATGACTTCGGTTTCCATTTATGAAAATTATGCCAATAGCTTGATAGATTATTTTTCAGAATCTGTTCAAAAGGCACCTTCCGGCTCATCATTTCTTCTTTCTACTTTTGAATTTATGATCGGTCCGGGTTACGAGATCATTATTGTTGGGGACAGGGAAAATCCGGAAACACAAAATATTATTAACTCAATTAATCAAAAGTTTATTCCAAATAAAGTAATGATCTTAAAGGATCCTGCAAATTCGGAATTCTCTTTAGCTTTCGAATATCTTAATTCTTATAGTCAAATCAATTCTAAATCAACTATTTATGTTTGCAAAAATTTTCAATGTAACCTGCCGACTACAGATATTAGTAAAGTATTCTCTATGTTAACTTAACATCGCTTCTATTTTTTATCATGA
>VEPI01000020.1 GCA_012026935.1 Melioribacter sp.
TTTAATCTCTTCAGCGCCAAGATTATCGGGATGAGCTTTGTTGTTGAAAACTATAAATTGTTTAATCCGGGAAGTATAACTCTCTTCGGTCTTCTTGCTGTAATGTGCCGTACGCAAGGTTGTTCTAACCTGCTCAAGAAGCTTTGGTCTTTTCAATGTTAATTTTACTGCAGTTTCCAATCCCCGTCCCCGAAATCTTGTTTACAACTTAATTAATGCGGATACATTTGGCAACAATAAAGATCATGAGTACGAGCAAGAGCAAGATCACGTGTAAGATTCAAACAGCAATAAATGACCAACAACTGATAACCGATCACTGACCGCCGGCAACTACAACGTAATCAGCCAGACGAACTTTGCAAGAATTGCAAAATCTTTAGAGCGCAGTTTTCCATCTGTAGAAAGAAGCTGATTGATAACAAGATAAAGATCGCTTCCTATTTTCGGTTTCCAATTAATGCGGTAATTCAGGTTAACTTCGTTGTTCTCATTGTTCCACTGAGCAAAAACGGAAGAGAAAAGTTTTGTAGAAAAATTATAACCGATCCTTCCGCCGATCTCGCTTGTGTTAAGACGGTTATTATTTATGTCAATACTGTTAAAAGTATAATCGCCGGAAAAAATAAAATGTTTATCGGCATTAAGCGAAAGAGAAGAATTAAAACTTTTTCTTGTTCCGTTGTAGTATCCGCCCCAGACATAATCAACGCTGCCGAAAACAATTCTTGACGAAGAAGATTCGAAACCGGCGCCGTAAGTGGTGTACCAATAATCCCCCGCTTTAATTTGATTGCCGTTAAAGATTTCAAAATCATCTTCGGGTTTATCAAATACGCGGTGAATCCCAACACCGAATTCATCTCCGTCATCCGTTACAATACCAAGCGGACTTGTTGCGAACTCTGCCGATAGAAGTGTTCCGTTGTTATCGAAATACATATTTGCTTCTACCAGCTCAAATTGAAGTTTCTTAATGCCGTATTGATTAATGCGCGGAGATAAAGTGAAATCATAAACGAACTGCTGATAGCCTTTGCGTGCAACAAATCCCATTGCAGGATTAAATCCCGATTGTATAAATCTGTAACCGAGATAAGTATCAATAAGATCGTTCGGATAATCAATAAAGAAATTACCGGCCCAAGAATTTTTAGCACCTCCGTTTTCGTCCGTCTTAGCAACAGCGGCATGTACAATTAAATTTTGATCGCCTAAAAAATCATTAAAAGAAAAATGAAGATCGCCGCCGAAGGAGCGGTTATACCCCGATGAAGAAAGTTTATTCGTTATAAGAACTCCGACAGATGAAGAATTGAAAAGATCATACTTAACGCGCGCAGTTCCGTAATTTGTTGCCGGTTCATTTTCTTTTGACGCCGTCTGCATATTGATTGCGCCGATCTCGAAATCACCAACGCGTCCCACTAATTTAGCGCCCGCAATGATTGGTATTTCTATGCCGTTGCTGATTCCCACTCTTCTGCTGTAAGCTAAAAGATTATTATCGCCTAAGCCGAATTCAAAAAGTTTCATTCCTTCCAAAAAGAATTCTCTTTTTTCGGGAAAGAATAACGGAAAACGTGTTAGATTAATTCTTGCGCGGTCGCTTTCAACTTGTGCAAAATCCGTATTGAAAGTTGCATCGAGCGAAAGTGTTTCCGTAATTCCGTATTTGAGATCCAGTCCGGGTTCGTGTTTATATTTTTCTTCTCCGTTTACAAATTGTGCGCCGGCAGTAAAATAAGGTTTAAGATAAACCGGGTTACCGCGCTGAATATTTTCAATTCCAACAAGATCGCCGGCCTCTGCAATTTTTATCCAGCCAAGATTTTTTCCGATCGAAGTCCATTGCACGGTTTCATTCTTGCGGCGGATATCCCTCGCAATATTAAATCCCCAAACTTGTTCTTGCTTATTGTAAAATTTGAAAGTTGAAAACGGAAAACGGAATTCGGCACTCCAGCCGTTATTTAGGATTTTGCATTCAACTTCCCAAACGCTGTTCCATGCTTCATTAAAATCTTTCATTTCAAATCCCGTTAAGAGCGCATCATCTTGCGAGCCAAGCGGATTTGTTCCGAACCAATATGCAGAGCGGTTATCGTTGAAGGTATCGAAGATTAATTTTATGTTATCGTCGTTGCTGATCATTCCGTCCCACTTCATTTCCCGCGCAATAATTTTATCCGGTTCGTTATCATAACACATTACGCCGATATAAAGGTTGTCGTCATCATAAATTATTTTTACCTCGGTAAGAAATGACGGCTGAGCACCGGCAACCGGTTCCTGCTGCAGGAAATCTTTTATCGGAATTGCCCGTTTCCAAATCTCATCTGATAAATCGCCGTCAATAACGGGTGCATTCTGAACACGAACAGCCGTTACTATTTTGTTTTGTGCATTTATTGAAAAGAAAAACGGAAAGAAGAAAAAGAGAACAAATAATTTTTTGATTTGATAAAAGAAGGCTGAACAAGAACTCATAGAAATTTCCAAAATTTGAAAAAGGATTGGTGGAAAAATAAAGAAGAAATTTTTGTTAAGTAGTTAAATTCTGTTAATTAATGATTTAACGCCAAAGAAAAACAAGTAATGTTTGAGAAATAGCGGAGATTAATTGTCTCCGCTATTAACAAATATGATCACCAAAACACAAGTAGTCCGCAAAAATTATTTTCGCTTTGTTGTCTACAATTTCTCAAAAGAACTGATTTTGAATTTTTTATAAACATTAGAACTATCCATCATAAAAATTATGTCTGCTTGCGGATTATCTATAGTATAACCTCCGGTAAGTTCAAATGGTTTGGGAATTTTTCCAAGGCTCTCTTTGTCGAATATCAAACAGTCAAACGGGGAAAATTTCATTTCAGTTTTGCCCTGCTCATTATAATGAATTATCATATGACCGGCTAAAGTTTTGCCTTGAAGGCTGCCGTCTTTATCAATATAAAAAAGAAGCATCAGTTTAGGAGTACCAATTTGCTTTTTAAGAATATCAAGCTGATCCTCCGATTCGGTAATTACATACTTGTGAATCCAACCTCTCATTTTAGGATTCTCGGAAACTATTTTTACCCAATCACCGGCTTCATCTACGGCAACTACTTTGGTCCCAAACTTCAATACAAGCGAATCCCATGGGTTATCGTTAGGCGAGGTTCGTAACTCAGCTTCCAGCGCTCGTATGTACATTACCTTTTTTTCATATTTATCGGGATGTCTTAGTTTCCATGCAGTATATATAATATCATGGAAGATTTTTTGTAGAAATTCTTCTTCAATGAGCTCTCCATTTGCAGCAACTATTAATCTTTTTCCCGCAGCATATTTTACACCTTTAATTGTTAAACTATCTTTCACGATAAATTCGGTTCCGGGTTTTTCCCAAATAGATTCCGGTTGAGCACCGGTTACCCCAAATGTTATAGTTAAAGTTCCCGACGAAGCGATTTCAGTATCAATACTTCCATTACCGAAATCATAAAGCAGCACGCGCCAGCCCGGTTTAGCAAAAATAACCAAGCATGTTAAACCGGCGATAATAACAATTAGACTTACTATCCAAAACCATTTCCTCTTCATACAATTACTCCTTGTGAATGTTGAAGTATAAGTTATTAGCAGAATTCAATAGCAACTCATTAATTCCAACGATATATTTTTGAACATTCAAGTGAACGTCAAAAAAGAATCTAACAGCCGTATCAACAAAGTAATAATTGAATATGGTGTTATAATAACAACAATTTATTGAGCACAAAGGAATTGTTAATGCGCGGATTTAGCGGAGAAGATAAATTGGCAAAAGACGGATTGATATCAACAAGAATAAAATACTTAACGGATTTCATAAAACTCCGTTTTTACTTCAATACAAATTAAATATGCATTAAGCGTTAGTCAACAATTAAAATGGTTAAATAATTTATTAAATCAATTTGTTATATTTATTAAAAGAATTTGAAGAAAGGAATTATGAAAAATCTGAAAATTATTTCGTGGAATGTTAACGGAATACGCGCCGTTCTTAAAAAAGGATTTTTGGAATGGTTCATAAAAACCAATCCCGATATTTTATGTATTCAAGAAACCAAGGCATGGGAGGAACAACTTCCGGAAGAATTAAGAATTGTACCGGGATATGACGCATATTTTTGTCAAGGAATAAAAAAAGGTTACAGCGGAACGGCAATATATACCAAGGAAAAACCGCTAAGTGTAAAACGCAGTTTCGGAATTGAAAAATATGACAGCGAAGGCAGAATTTTGATCGCCGAGTACAAAGAATTCATTTTAATAAATATTTATTATCCGAACGGTAAACAATCCAAAGAAAGACTTGATTACAAAATGGGTTTTTATGATGCGTTTCAAAAATTTGCTAATGATTTAAAAACAAAAGGGAAAAAACTTGTTATTTGCGGAGATGTAAACACCGCTCACAAAGAGATAGATTTAGCGCGCCCGAAAGAAAATTCAACAATATCCGGATTCTTGCCTGAAGAACGCGCCTGGATTGACCGATTTTTGGCTGACGGTTATTTAGATACTTTGCGGATGTTTAATGACAAAGGCGAAGTATATACATGGTGGGATCAAATATCCCGCGCAAGAGATAGAAACGTGGGCTGGAGAATAGATTATTTTTATATAACGGAAAATTTGCGGAAAAATATTTTAGATGCATTCACCATGCCTGATGTTATGGGCTCGGATCATTGTCCCGTCGGCATAGAAATAAAAGTTTAACTGTTATTTGCAGATCACTTTTTCGAAAATTCTAATTTGCCAGCTCCGGGATAATGCACAACAATTGTGTCGCCGCTTTCAAATTTATTCATCAGCAATTCCGCAGAGAGCGGATTAATAATAAATTTTTGCACAGTGCGTTTTAACGGCCGGGCACCGTATGTTACATCATATCCGTGCTGAAGCAAAAAATCTTTTACATCTTCATCAACTTTTATTGTGATATTTTTTTCAGCAAGCATCTTGCCGACTTTCTGTAATTGTATATCAATAATTTGTTTCAGTTCACTTTTTAACAGCGGCTTAAAAAATACTATTTCATCAATTCTGTTTAAAAATTCAGGTCGAATAGTCTTTCGTAATAATTCCGTTAGAGAGACACGTAATTCACCCAAGATGTTTTCAAAATTATTTTCGTTAATCTCAGCAAGTTTATCTTGAATCAAATGCGACCCGAGATTAGACGTCATTATAATAATTGTGTTTTTAAAATCAACCGTTCTGCCCTGGTTGTCGGTCAAACGTCCGTCATCTAAAACTTGCAGGAGAATATTGAAAACATCGGGATGAGCTTTTTCAATTTCATCGAGGAGAACAACCGAATACGGTCTTCTGCGAACCGCTTCAGTTAATTGTCCGCCCTCATCATAACCAACATATCCGGGTGGTGCGCCAATCAACCGCGACACTGAAAATTTTTCCATGTATTCGCTCATATCAATTCTTATCATAGCGCGTTCGTCATCAAATAGAAATTCAGCAAGAGAACGGGCTAATTCAGTCTTCCCCACTCCCGTTGTTCCGATAAAAATGAAAGAACCGATCGGACGATTGGAGTCCTGTAATCCGGCGCGCGATCTTCTTATAGCATTTGCAACAGCAGCAACAGCATCGTTCTGCCCGATAACTCTTTTATGTAATTCATTTTCTAATCGTAAAAGTTTTGTCCGTTCGCTTTCAAGCATACTGCTAACCGGAATTCCGGTCCACTTCGCAACTACTTCCGCTACGTCTTCAGCGTCAACTTCTTCTTTTAGCATTTTGTTGTTTTTTTGGATGGAGGCAAGATCTTCCGTTTCTTTTTTGAGCCCTTTCTCTAATTCGTTAATAACACCGTAGCGCAACTCGGCAACTTTACCAAGATTTCCCTCACGTTCAAAACGGTCGGCGTCAACTTTTGCCTTTTCAATTTCGCTTTTCATCGAGCGTATAGCCTGGATCTTTCCCTTCTCAAGGTGCCAATGCCCTTTTAATTTATTTCGTTCTTCTTGTAATTCACTAAGTTCTTTTTGTAATTCACCAAGTCGTGAAGCTGAGTCCGAATCCTTTTCTCTTTTCAAAGCTTCTCTTTCGATCTCAAGTTGTTTTACTTTTCGTTCAACGGCATCAAGTTCTTCAGGCATAGAATCAATTTCTATTCTTAACTTTGAGGCAGATTCATCAATAAGATCTATAGCTTTATCTGGAAGAAAGCGATCTGTGATATAACGATTGGAAAGTTGAACAGCCGCAACGATTGCACCGTCGGTTATTCTAACGCCATGATGTACTTCATAGCGTTCTTTTAGTCCGCGCAAAATTGATATAGAATCCTCTTCGTTTGGTTCTGTAACCAAAACAGGCTGGAACCTTCTTTCCAACGCAGCATCCTTTTCAATGTACTTTCTAAATTCATCAAGCGTTGTTGCGCCAATTGCATGGAGTTCTCCGCGAGCGAGCGCAGGTTTTAAAATGTTTGCAGCGTCCATTGATCCGTCAGTTCTTCCGGCACCAACAAGCAAATGCAACTCATCAATAAATAAAATTATTTCACCTTCTGATTCTTGAACTTCTTTTACAACAGCTTTTAACCTTTCTTCAAATTGTCCACGAAATTGTGTTCCGGCAACGAGCGCACCCATATCTAAAGCAACTATTCTTTTTGTCTTAAGAGTTTCCGGGACATCACCGGAAACAATCCTGTGAGCAATACCCTCAGCAATAGCTGTTTTACCAACTCCGGGTTCACCGATTAATACGGGATTATTTTTTGTTCTCCGCGAAAGGACTTGAAGCACACGCCTAATTTCCTCATCACGCCCGATCACGGGATCTAATTTATTTGAGCGTGCAAGATCGTTTAGGTCGCGTCCATACTTTTGTAAGGATTGATATGTATCCTCCGGATTTTGTGAAGTTACTCTTTGATTACCACGGATATCTTTGAGTGCAGCCAGAATTATTTTTTTATTTATTCCGGCTTCGTTTAGAAGCTTTCCTGATGGACCTTTATCTATACTTAATGCTATTAGAAGATGTTCATTCGAAACGTATTCGTCTTTTAGACCTTTGGCTTCGTCGGACGCGGCATCAAATAGTTTAGCAGAGTTTGTTGAAAGCTGTTGGTTCCCAATTCCGCTTCCAGAGACTTTTGGCAAATTCTCGAGTAACTCGCTAATCTTTATTTTAATTTGATTAATGTTTGCACCGGATTTCTGAATAATGGAAACCGCAAGATTAGATTGATCTTGAAGCATGGCAGCAAGAATATGTTGAGGTTCAACAATCTGATTATTATAATTTTGAGCAATCTCTATTGCAGTCTGTACTGCTTCTTGTGCCTTGACCGTAAACTTATTGAAATTAAAAGCCACTATAATAACCTAAATAATTTTCAACACTAATTTACCGCTCATACAAATTATTTACTAAAAAAGTTTCGAGTTCGTAATAGAATATTACGAATTAGTAAATATCGAAGTAGTAATAAAATTTCATTATTGTTGATCAGCTCTGTTTATTGAGTGTAATTGTGAATTGTTTTAATTTAGTGCCCCCGTTTCTCAAACTCTTTTTTAATTATTCCGGAACGAAATGAATTTTGAAGATGATATAATAGTAGCTTTAGCAACACCTGCAGGCATTGGTGCAATTTCTGTAATACGAGTTAGCGGCACCGGAAGCATTTCTGCCGTTGGTAAAATCTTTAATGGTAAACATGATTTATTGAGATGTTCTACACACACGATTCATTATGGAAAGATTTTTGATGAAAACAAGGAAATGATTGATGATGTACTGATTTCGATTTTCAAAAAACCAAATTCTTACACAGGAGAGGAATCTGTAGAAATTAGTACTCATGGAAGTTCACTCATCGTACAAAAAATAATTCAAACACTCTTGAAAGAAAACATCCGTTTAGCAGAGCCGGGTGAATTTACCAAACGAGCATTTTTAAACGGCAGAATTGATTTAGCACAGGCTGAAGCTGTTGCAGATTTAATTAACTCAAGAACGGAAGCTTCTTTTAGAGGGGCAAGAAATCAACTTGACGGACTACTTTCTAAGAAGGTTGAGGGTTTAAGAAATAAATTAGTGACTGCTTCGTCACTTATTGAATTAGAATTAGATTTTGCTGAAGAAGATCTGGAGTTCGTATCAAAGAATGAGGTAATTAAATTAATTGATGAAATAATTTTTGAAATAGATCAATTATTGGAGACTTATAAATTTGGTAAAATTTTAAGAGATGGTGTAAATGTCGCAATAGTTGGTAAACCGAATGTAGGGAAGTCATCGCTTCTAAATTATATTTTGAAGGAATCTAGAGCGATAGTTAGTCATATTCCTGGAACTACGAGAGATGTTATCAGAGAAGAGGTTTCGATTGATGGGGTATTATTTCGTTTGTTTGATACAGCTGGAATCAGAAATTCATATGATGAAATTGAAAAAGAGGGTGTATCTCGAAGCCAGCAAGCGGTGAAGGATGCTGATATTGTAATTTTTCTAAATGATATAACAGAAAAATTTTCTATGGATTTATACAATAAACTATTGCAATTAACAACTAAGGACAGAATCTTAATTGTCTTAAATAAAATTGATCTAAATTTCACGGAAACTTTTAGTGGAGATATAAAAATCTCTGCATTAAGTGGCGCCGGAATAAGTGAATTATTTAATTTATTAAAAGAAAAAGCGGCTAGCAATAATAGTTATTCGGAAAAAACGGCCATTATTTCATCAGTACGTCATTATGATGCACTTCTTAATGCTCGTAAACAGCTGAAAAACGCAAGAAGATCAATTGAGAATAAAATGAGCGGAGAATTCATATCTACCGATTTAAGAAGTGCCGAGGATTCTTTGGGAGAGATCATTGGAATAGTCTCATCTGACGATATTTTGAACAGTATTTTCGCAAAATTTTGTATTGGAAAGTAACTCAGTTTCACGGGAAACCGGGCAATCTTTAAAAAAAAGTTTCATGTGGAACAGAAAGGCACTAAATGAGAAATTTTGATATTATTGTTGTTGGGGGTGGTCATGCTGGAATTGAAGCATCTATTGCTGCAACTCAAATGGGTTGTTCAGTAGGGCTTGTAACTATGGATAAAAATGCAATTGGTAGAATGTCATGTAATCCTGCAATAGGAGGTAGTGCAAAGGGGCATTTGGTCCATGAAGTTGATGCACTAGGCGGATTTATGGGAGTTATTGCTGATAAGACCGGAATCCAATTTCGAATACTAAATAAATCAAAGGGTCCAGCTGTATGGGCTGGCAGGTGTCAATCAGATAGAAAGTTATATTCACAAGAAGCTGTTCATTTAACCTCTTCATTTAGTAATTTAGAAGTGATTGAGGATTCAATACTTGGTATTCTAGAAGAAAATAAAAGCGTTACCGGCGTAAAAACACAATCAGGAAAAGAGTTTAAATGTAAAGCTATTATTATTTGTTCTGGTACTTTCTTAAATGGATTGATGCATACAGGTTTGTCTTCAGAAAAGGGTGGCAGATTTGGAGAAAAACCGGCAACAGGCCTAACTGAATCGCTGATTAATATGGGTTTTATATCGGGTAGATTAAAAACCGGAACTCCACCACGGTTAAAAAAAGATTCAATCAACTGGGAAATATTAGAAAAGCAAAATGGAGATGAAAATCCTAAGCCATTTTCGTTACGAACAGATAAAAATCAGTTTCCATTTCTACCTCAGATTAGTTGTTATATTACCTATACGGATAGAGTAGTCCACAGTATCCTTGAAAAAGGATTTGACAAATCGCCAATGTTTACAGGGTTGATTGAAGGTGTTGGTCCCCGTTATTGTCCTTCTATAGAAGATAAGATTGTTAGATTTTCTGAAAAAGAACGTCATCAACTTTTTCTGGAACCGGAGGGTTTAGATTCAGATCAAATTTATCTTAATGGGTTTTCGACTTCATTGCCTGCTGAAATTCAGGCAGAAGCCATACAAAAAATTAAGGGGCTTGAAAATGTGGAAATGGTTCGAGCAGGATATGCTGTTGAGTACGATTATTTTCCACCGTATCAAGTAGATCTTAGTCTGGAAACGAAATTAATAACCGGGCTTTATTTTGCTGGCCAAATCAATGGAACATCTGGATATGAAGAAGCAGCGGGTCAGGGTATTGTTGCTGGTATTAATGCTGCTCTTAAAATCCAGAAGCGACCGGAATTTATTTTAAAAAGAAGTGAGTCGTACATTGGAGTATTAATTGATGATTTGGTTTCGAAGTCAACGAAGGAACCCTATAGAATGTTTACGTCACGAGCTGAACATAGACTGTTATTGCGACAAGATAATGTTGACAGAAGACTTCTAAAATATGGATATGAATTTGGACTTATATCAAAAGAATTATATAATGAAATGAAAGAAAGAGAATCGTTTATTTCGATTGGAAAAGAGTTGTTATCGCAAACCAAAATTCTGCCTAATCAAATAAATCAGCTTCTTGAGTCAAAAAACCTTTCTGAAATTGAGAATGCAGAAACAATAGATAAATTAGCAAAACGACCGGGACTCTCATTAAAAGAAATATTAATTCTAGTTGATCAAAAAGAATCAATGGTTTACAATAATTTAATTGATAAAAATGAATTATTAGAGCAATTAGAGGTTGAGATAAAATATGAAGGTTATATTAAAAGGCAGGAAGATTTAGTTATAAAAACAGAAAAATTAGAAGAAATGTTAATACCATTAAATTTTAATTATAATAATTTAAAGACAATTTCCACTGAAGGTAGGGAAAAATTGTCAAAAATAAGGCCTCATTCAATAGGGCAGGCGACAAGGATCTCGGGAGTAACTCCTTCAGATATTTCAGTTTTATTAGTATATTTAAAGAGTTAATTAAGAGGGTTTGTTGGATCTTCAAGAGCAGTATTTACGGGAACTAAAAAAGCTTTTTTGGGAAAATAGTCTTAATCCAGATGAATATCAGTTAGAAAGACTTGCGCACTTTGCACATTTAGTTACACAGAAAAATACAAGGCTTAACCTAATTTCTCGTCGTGATGTTTTACAAATAATAGAGAATCATATTTTTATTTCTTCTTATATAGCTGAATATCTTCCCAATAAAATTTCTAAATTTTTGGATATTGGAACTGGCGGAGGATTTCCAGGAATTCCTTTGGCGATAACTCGTCCTGCAATGAGAGGCGTTCTTGTAGATTCAACAACAAAAAAAATTGAAGCAGTAAAAGAGTTTATTAGTAAACTTAAACTTAATAATATTGTTGCAGAAAATTTAAGAGTTGAAAGCGAAGAGTTTAAGCAGAAATATTCTGATTCTTTTGATTTAGTATTAAGTCGAGCAACAGTTACATTAAATATCCTTCTTCGTTATTCACTACCATTAATTAAAGAGAAAGCCTATATCGCAACAATAAAAGGAGGGGATTTGGTGGAAGAATTTAAAACAGCAGAGCTGAAATATAAAGCGCACATTAAAAAATCAACTATCTTTGAATTATCATATAAACCCTCCAATGCAAGAAACGAAAAAGGAAAAAAGTTGATTTTATTGGAAATCAACAAGTAATCTTTTATCAAAAAATACCCTTCACTTTTTTAAATGAACAGTTACAGGAATAAAGTTATATTTGTTCGTCGGAATTTTTAAAAAGTCACAGCAAAGTTAATACTTAGCGTCACCCTTATAAAATAAAGCTGAAATGACCATTTGACAAAATGAATCTTACAGAAAAATTTTTAAGATATTCTGCAAATAGAGATGTTGTTTTTGTTTTGGGTGCAGGTGCCTCTCATCCCGATGGAGTTCCACTTCAAAGAGATATGTTACCGATGATTATATCCGGTGGGATAATCGAGATCGAAAATTCAGAAATTGGAAAAATTGTTACTGAGTTTATTAAAGATAATTTTGAATATAATCAGACCACTAATCAATATCCGCAACTTGAGGCTGTGTTTGGGTTCATTGATTATTTTATCCAGCAGAACGAGAGCCTTAGTTCAAAATATACAAACGAAAAAATTAGAGATATCAAAGAATATTTAATTAAACTAATTCACTATGTTGTAAATATTCAAACAGATAAACGAAGTCACTACTATCATCTTTTTTGGAAAACAATTCAAAAAAATAATTCGAATACATCCATCATAACTTTAAACTATGATACATTACTTGAACAAGCGTTTGATTTTTTATTTAAGAATCATGGGTATATAGATTATTGCATTCCTTTAATGAATTATGAACGCTTGCCGGAGTTACGAAATTTTAATTTCTGGATTAATCCGCGAGAGCCTATTTTGATAGACAAGGATAATAATCCAATTTCTTATAAGATCATCAAATTACACGGAAGCTTAAACTGGAAGTATTGTATGTGCTGTAATCAAACTTTACTTACCCCATGGGACAGGAAGATTGATTTGAATAAAGGGAAATTTTTAGGTTATACTTATCCCGAGAATAAAGAATATGAGTTTTTATGCCCAATTGACGGCACAGAATTTCAAACACTTATTATGCCTCCAACCTATCTCAAAACAATCCATCATCCGTTGATATCACAGTTAATGGCCGAAGCATCACGTGAGATAAGAGCAACAAAAAAAATTGTGTTCATCGGTTATTCACTTTCTAGTTCGGATGTGCACATTAAAGCATTATTTAAAAAACAAATAACCCCGGAAAAAGAATTAATTGTTATAAATCCCAAACGGAAAGAATCTTTAGAACTAAACTACAAATCGCTTACTCCAAATGTACGTTTTGTTTATTCTTCCTTCGAAGAATTCGTTAATGACGAAAAAGAAATTAATTCAATTTTTTCGTAAAAACGTATTGACACAATCAAAAACTCACTCTATTTTAATACTACTTTATTAAAGTAGTGGAATAATCTCATGTTGTCAAAATTAGCGACGTTAATATTAGGCATTTTGTCTGAAAGGGAACGTAATCCTTATGAAATTACAAAAATGCTTGAACGATTAAATACACGCAAATGGCTGCCTTTGGCAGACTCGACAGTATATGCGACGATTAATAACTTGAAAAAAAATGGACTCATTTTAGGAAGGCAGGAAAGAAGTGGAAATCTTCCCGAGAAAACAATTTATAACATCACCCCAGAAGGTGAATTTGAATTGCATTCTTCAATAACAAGTTTTTTAGAAGATGATTTAACCGGACCATCAAATTTTGATATTGGAATTTTATTAATGTACAATCTTAGCAAACCAGAAATAATGATGAAACTTAAAAAGAAATTAGAGCGACTTGAAAATTTTTCTTATAACATAAAAAAGCAAATTTTGAATTTTGAAATGGAACCATCAAAAGTTGCATTTACTAGTTTGGCAATGCTAAAGCATAGAATGCATTTAACCGAAGCTGAAATGAAAACTATTCGCGAGTTAATTAAAGAATTAAACGTAAGATATACTATTTCTGATATATCCCCATTTGATATGAGGATGATGTAATTCGAATAAAAAAAATATTCCTCGAATCACTTCTTTCACTAAATAAAAATTTCTTAGCGTTTAATTATTAGCTCAATATAGTATTCATCTAACTTTGTTGGACTTGAAGATTTTGGATATGGATTTAATGATTTTAGAATTATTCGGTAGCCGTTATAACTAATTTCTCTTGGGAATAATGTTGTGTGAAGAAATGAATGTAATTGTTCTCTTCCATTCGAAAGGGATAAACTAACTCCCCCATCTCCTGCCCAAACACAAACTACATCCATTGGGCAGCGTGAATCGCTAACACCATCAAATTTGATCAAAGTGTTATTCTCAATTGATACTTCCTGGCCATAATTTACACGCACTATCGCAGAATCAATTATTTTATTGATAACTACAGATGGTACTTTCGATGAGGTTAAATCTGTGCTGTCCGTGCATCCTACGCTAATAATGATAAAAAGAATTGCTGAGAGAATTATAGTTTTTGTCATGTAAAACTCATTTTATAAACAATCCAATTTTATAAAACTGATTGAAAAAATAAAAGGTAAATATTGTTACTACTGATTAAACCTTTTGCGTAAGATCAATTGTCTATAAAACAGAAGCCCAAAATATTTTCTACTAAGGAGGAAAATACAATGAAAAAAATAATTGCAATGTTAATAATTCTTGGTGTAGGCTTTACTGCTGTATCAGCGCAAACGTTGACACCAAAAATAAATAGAACACAGAAAAATCAACAACTAAGAATCCATCAAGGTGTAAAAAGCGGAGAGCTCACTCGTCGGGAAACACGGAAACTTGAAAATCAGCAACGGGTAATTCAGCACAATAAACGAATAGCAAAAGCTGACGGTGTTGTAACACCTGGTGAGCGTAAGCAAATCCGCCACGAACAAAATAGAGCAAGTAAAAATATTTATATAAAGAAACACAATAGAATTAAACAATAATCCCCCCCACACAAGTGACTCATACATACCCCTAAATCCGCTCTATGAAACTCTGTAGAGCGGATTTTTTTGTGACAATTCATAGATCAAAAATAAGTTTCGAGTTATTGCGTTTTTTATTTTCATTTTATTTAATGAAACCGAACCTTATCTTGTAACGAATAAAAATATAGAAACAAAAGAAAAAAGAAGAATAGTAACTTTTCTTAAAAAAATTATAAATGTTATTTTAAATTAAAGATAATAATATGAGCCGTTCGGAAAAATTATCAAATGAATTGTACAACTCGGTTTTTGGAGATCCGTGGCATGGTTCTCCAATAAAAGATATACTCGAAGACATTTCATCGGAAAAAGCATTTCTAAAACCCATTCCTTCTGCACATAATATAATAGAATTAACATTACATCTCGATGCGTGGACAGAAGAAGTTTTAAACCGCTTTAATGGTAATATTTCTTCGGAGCCAATTATGGGAGATTGGCCCACACCCAAGGACAACATCGAAGAATACTGGCAGACTGTAAAACAAAAACTATTTGCCGATACAAGTAAATTGATTTCAATAATCAAAAAAATTCCGGAAGATAAACTTGATGAACTTGTTGGCAGGGATAGAAACGTTTCGCTTGGAACGGGTTTTTCTTTTGAAGGATTAATAATTGGATTGGTCCAACACAACGCTTATCACGCGGGGCAAATAGCACTATTAAAAAAAATTGTTTGATACAGTAACATTATTGTATAAGAAGCGTCTATTTATAAAGTTGAATACAATAATTATTGTAATTTAACGTTTACAGTCTTAGTAATACTTAATTGTCTTTCTCAATCATCCATTAACCTTAGGGGGTTAAGATGAGTTCTAAAGTTGTAATACTATTATTATCATTTCTTTTTATTTCTGTATCAACATCGTTTTCGCAAGAAGACCAGTCATTAATAAAAGAAGGTGCACCTAACGTTTTTATTGATTGCAATTATTGCGACATTAACTTTATCAAAGAACAAATACCAATTGTTAATTACGTACGCGACAGGAAAGATGCCGACATCCACGTTCTTTACACTTCTCAAAGCACCGGATCCGGAGGAAGTAATTATACTTTGCTTTTTATCGGGCTTAATAAATATGCTAATATTAACGATACAGTAAAGTATACTGTGAATAAAACTGATTCGGATAATCAATCTAGAGTTAAAATGGTTAAAGCTTTAAAGCTTGGTTTAATAAAATATTTATCCAAATCAAGTGTAGCGGATCAATTGAATATAACATTTCCCAAAACGAACACGGTTGAACAGCCTAAAGACGTCTGGGATTATTGGGTTTTTAAATTAACCTCCAGCGGAAATTTTAGCGGCGAGAAAAATTATAATTCCGCTTCTATTTACAGTTCCATTTCAGCCAACAGAACAACGGAAGATTTAAAGCTAAGTTTTTCGCTCTCAAATAATTACAGCGAAAGCAATTACACATACGATACAGATACGGGAAGCGAGACCATTACCAACATTACAAGAAGTCAATATGCCGATGCATCTTACATAAAAGCTATTGACAGCAAATGGTCGTGGGGAATTTGGGGCAGCGCATATTCATCAACATACAGCAATATAAATTTTAGTTACTCGTTTGCACCGGGTATCGAGTTTAACGTCTTTCCATACTCCGAATCAAATGTACATCAACTGAGAATCCATTATAAAATTTACAGCACATTTAATAAATATGTTGATGAGACTATTTATTTTAAAACCAAAGAAAATTTGTGGCAAAGCTCTTTCGGTGCATCTTTATCTTTGATTGAACAATGGGGAAGTCTAAGTATTGGATCAGATGTTGAAAATTACTTTGATGACTTTAGCAACATAGGATACGGAGCCTATGCTTCTGCTAATCTTAGATTGTTTAAAGGTTTTTCGCTCGACTTTTATATCAATTATAATAAAGTCGGTAAACAAATAACATTACCGGCCGCAGGTGCGTCCCTTGAGGAAGTTTTATTGAGAAGAAGGCAATTCGAAACAAGTTATAATTATTATGCATTTTTCGGAGTATCGTACGCATTCGGTTCAATCTTTAATAATTTTGTAAACCCCCGATTTGGCGGCGGAGGCGGTTCTACAATTATTATCAGCAATTAAAAAATTTGCGGCGCTGAGAAGCGCCGTATTTAACCGATTGAAATAACAATTAACATTTTTTAACTAAGCTATTATTTATTATTAAATATTTTCGGATAACATTAATAAAGGTGCATTATGAAGTGTAAACTGAAAATATTATTTTTTCTCATAATTTCCTTTGTGAACATCACCGCTCAAAATGCAGAGAACAAATCAACAGTTGAAAAATATTTACCCGGATTGAATAGAATTTTTAAGCTTCACGGGATTATAAAAGAAATTCACCCCGCGCTTGAACATGTTTATCCGGTTGCAATCGCCGAAGAAGGTCAATTCTACATTTTTGAACCCGCTGCAAATAATACATATCGTTTTGTAAAACAAACGGCAATTACATTACCGGTACCGAAGGGAATAAAAGCGGCATACCCTCTTCAGGAAAATGATAATAAAATGACGTGTGTAGTAACGGGAGAGGTTTTTGATTCAATGGATGGATACGCAATAATTTTTCATGAGTTCGTTCATTGTGCAGAGTTTGCTACAATCGAAATGAAACTGAAGGAAAATTTGGAAATCTACAAACTTGCAATGGAACAAAAAGATTGGATGTGGGAATTAAATTATAAGTTTCCATATTCGGGAAAAGAATTTACTGAATCCTATTCATACCTTTTTTCTGCAATGGACGGAAATGATTTAGATGCCGTAAAAGAAGCTCGAAAAAAACTTAAACAACATTTAAGCAAAGAAGAATATTCTTATATGACCTGGGTTGAATGGAAAGAAGGGTTTGCACGCTGGGTGGAAAATAAAGTGAGAAGTAAATTTAGAATAAATGAAAATCATGCCGGCAGAACAGAGCCATTTAACAGAACAACATTTTATGAAGCAGGCTCACAGTTGATAGAACTTATTTTTAAATCGAATCCGGAAATTATACCGGATTTAGAAAAACTTTATGCATTTATTCAGCAATAATATTTGGGAACTAGATTAATAAAAATGACAACTTCAGAAGTAATTAAAGAATTAAGAAAACATTACAATCCTAAGAACATTGAAGGAATGAAGCGATACGGAATAAAAGCCGATAAAGCTTTTGGCCTTAACGCTCCGACAATGTATGCAATAGCGAAACGCATTGGTAAAAATCATGAACTTGCTCTTGAGCTGTGGGCAAGCGGTTATCACGAAGCGCGGCATATTGCTGCAATGATTGAGGATCCTAAACTCGTTACAAAATCCCAAATGAATAAGTGGGTAAAAGATTTTAACTCGTGGGATATTGTTGACGGCACATGCAGTAACTTGTTTAGAAAAACACCATACGCAATTGAGAAAATTTTGGAATGGTGCGAAAAAAAGGAAGAGTATATCCGCCGCGCCGGTTTTTCTCTAATCTGTTACGTTGCAGTTCACGATAAGAACAGAGACGACAAAGATTTTCTTCAATTCTTACCGCTTATAAAAAAACATTCTATTGATGAAAGAAATTTTGTGAAGAAAGCTGTTAACTGGGCATTACGGACGATCGGCAAGCGAAGTAAGTTTTTAAACAAGGAAGCACTCA
>VEPI01000091.1 GCA_012026935.1 Melioribacter sp.
AAATTGTAGCAGCAATTCTTCTGAAATGATATCCATATACTACCAAAGTCATAGCAAGCGAGAACTTTTTAGGATATTTGAAAAAGCTGTAAACAAGTGTTTGCCAAAAATATTTTCTTCCCTCTTCAAGAATACCGATCAACCAAAGTAGTTTTACGAAAGCTTTAATCTCTGTAAAGGTTAACATCTGCGATTTCCATGAAGGGACAGTGTATTCTTTGAGAAATACTTTTACGCGCTTGTAATATTCCTGCGGTGAATAAATAGTGCGAATAATTTTTGAATACCCGGCTATTAAATCTCTGTAGTTCATCTTGGGAATAAAATTAGTTGCACCATCCATGTTGTTGCCGCTCCATCCGTCCAATAATCTATTTTCTTTTTTTAAACGATTAAATAAATGAGTTCCGCTCGGTGCATTTAATAATCCAACCATTGCTGCAGCAATTCCGCTTTTACGGATAAAATTAATTTGTTGAGTAAATATATCGGGCGGATCATTGTCGAAACCAATTATAAATCCCGCTGAAACAATCATCCCATGCTGCTGTAATTTTTTAACCGACAAGACTAAATCGCGTCTCTGGTTTTGAGCTTTACCGCATTCGGTTAAGCTGTCATTGTTTGGTGTTTCTATTCCTACAAAAATGCTATGGAATGCTGCTTTAACCATAAGGTTCATTAGCTGCTCATCGTCAGCAAGATTAATTGATACTTCAGTAAGAAAATGAAACGGATATTTTCTTTCCTTCAACCACTCAATTAGCGCAGGGAGGATTTCCTCCTTCAATTTTCTTTTATTGCCGATGAAATTATCATCCACTATAGAAACGCTTCCACGGAATCCCAATTCGTATATACGATCTAATTCTGCAATAAATTGTTCTTTGCCTTTAGTGCGGGGTTTTCGGCCGTTCAACATTGTAATACTGCAGAATTCACAATCGTACGGACATCCGCGTGAGTACTGAAGACTTAAAGAAGCATATTTTTTTTTGTCTAACAATTCCCACATTGGCATTGGTGCCAGTGATATATCGGGAAATTCATTTGTGGTATATAAATGTTTTGGCGTATTGTTTTCCAGATCTCTTAAGAATAAAGGAAGAGTAATTTCCGCTTCATTTAAAACGAAATAGTCAATTCCTAAAAAATCTTGATGTTGAGTTGTAAATAACGGTCCGCCGGCAACAATCTTAACGCTGAGTCTGTTGCACCGCTTAATTATTTCTTTTACCGAATGAGTGTGAACGTTCATCGCGCCTAAGAAAACGTAATCTGCCCAAAGCAGGTCATTGTCATCTAATTCTGCAACATTCATATCAATCAATTTCTTTTGCCATTCTTTAGGCAGCATTGCTGCAACCGTAATTAAGCCTAATGGCGGTTCAGCTGATCTTTTAGAAACAAATTTTAATGCATCCTTAAAACTCCAAAAAGTCGAAGGCGTTTCAGGATATACTAATAATATTTTCATAGTAAACCTCTTTAGGACCAAAAGAAGAAAAAAGCAGACTTCAATCAATGAACGAATTAAAATTATTTGTAATTGTATTATGGTAAATATTTTATTGTATTTTTGTAAAAGAAGTGTAAAAAATATTGAAGAAAAAAAATGGCAATTGGCTTTATTAAAAGTTCTTTTTTTAAGAATGAAATTCATATCAGAGCCTTTAACAATCAGAATTACTAAATGAAAAAAAACCGTTCTCTTTTCTTTTTAATATTCGCATTTGTATTTGCACAAATTGCTTGGATGGGATTATTAGGACTTTGGATCTACTGGTATGTTTCCAATTATCTAATTTTTAAGCAGGTTGGTGATAGACTTTCTCCCAAAATAATTTTAGACACACCCAATGTTGCTGTTTTTGTTTTTGGTATCGTTTTAATTGTTTGTATTGCCGTTGCCATGTTTTTATTTTTTAGAAATCTTACCGTGCAGATGAAACTTACACGCCTATATGATAACTTTATTGCAAATGTAACACATGAATTAAAGTCCCCGCTTGCGTCTATTCAGCTTTATCTTGAAACTTTAGACACCAAAGATGTTCCTAAAGAAAAACAAAAAGAATTTTATGCGATGATGACGCGTGATGCGAACAGACTGAAAAAACTTATTAATTCAATTTTAGAACTATCGCATCTGGAACAAAAAAGAATTGTGCATAATTATCAGGTATATGATGCTGACGGCATATTCCGGCAATTAATAGAAAATTCCATTGAACAATTCCGCATTCCTAAGGCAAACGTAAAAATTGAAGGCAGCGTTCAGTGTAATTGCGTGATTGATAAAGACTCGATGCAGATAGTATTTGATAATTTAACCGACAATGCGAAAAAATATTCTTCCGCTACGGCTGAAATATTTGTTAAGCTATCCAGGCACCAGAAACATATATTGATAGAGTTTATTGATAAAGGTGTTGGTATAACGGCAAAATTTCAGAAAAAAATATTTTATAAATTTTTACGGATAAGTAATAAAAACATTCCTAATGTTAAAGGGACAGGTCTTGGGTTGTATTGGGTGAAAGGAATAATAAAACAGCATGGCGGAAAAGTTTCCGCTTATAGCGAAGGAAAAAATAAAGGAACTTGTATAAGAATTGAATTGCCGATATATCAAACAGCTAAAAAGTTTTATATTAATTCATTACTGAGACAAACAGCAAAAAAACAGAAGTATTTGGAAAGAACAAATGGAGAATAATTCATTTAAGAATTCAAAAATCTTATTAGTTGAAGACGAAGAAACACTTGCTGTTGGTCTTGAATATAACTTAACCGATGAGGGTTATATTGTTGACTGTGCAAGGGATGGAAAACAAGCGCTGAGTTTTTTTGATTCAAAAGTTTATGATCTAATCATTCTTGATATTATGCTTCCGTATTATGATGGTTTTGAAGTTGCTGAAAAAGTACGTGCTAAGTCTCCCCAGATGCCGATTCTTATGTTGACGGCAAGAACAACAGCAGAAGATAAAGTAAGAGGACTTGAAGCCGGAGCGGATGATTATTTAACGAAGCCGTTCAATCTCCACGAACTATTGCTTCGCGTAAAAGGAATGCTAAAGCGAAAGATGTGGTATCAGTCTTTTACCGAATTACCTGCATTATATCGGTTTGGAAATAATAAAATTGATTTTGAAAATTTAAATTGCACAAGCGGATCAAAAAAGTTTGCATTAACTCAGCGTGAAGCAATGGTATTAAAATATTTGATCGAAAGAAAAGGGAAGATAGTTTCCAGAAAAGAGCTTCTGGAAAATGTATGGCATCTCAATCCGGAAATTGAAACAAGAACCGTTGATAATTTTATTGCACGCCTTCGTAAATATTTTGAACCGGATCCTAATAACCCTGTTTATAT
>VEPI01000003.1:0-2871 GCA_012026935.1 Melioribacter sp.
TAGCACCGAAGCTTCTTTTAATCAAATAAAAAAATCTTGCAGCTCTCTGAACATCGGTCAAACCTTCCTGCTCATTGAAGTCCTTGAATAATTCTCTTGAGTGAAGAAGAAGCGCAGTTTCTTTTTCCAAAGCTTCCGGATGGAATTTTGCAATCTTAAATAAATTAACAAGGCGTTTATCTTTATCATTATAAACTTCAACTTCAGCCCAGCGGTCTTTGTAAAACAAAACCCAGCCGGCGCCGCCGAAAGCTTCAACGTAGGTATTTATAATTGATGGGAAATAAGAAGTGATCTTTTGACGCAGTTGTTTTTTACCGCCAACCCATGCAATAAGGGAATCCATTTTAGCTCCAAATTGTGAAGAAGTATTTTTATTTTTAGCCATGGGTTCAAGCAGTTATTAAATCTATTTCGAAACACCGTTTAATTACGTTTAATTACTGTTTAATTTTTACGATTACGTCCAACTTGCCGTACGATACCTTGAAAATTGCCTAAGCGATTTCTGTGCGTTATGGATGTAAATAAGTAATGCATATCTTTTTATAATTCATTAAGGATTCTTTTCGTAAATCTCCGCTATGAAAGAAAGTTTTGTATTGTTTAATAGCGGAGTAGCAACGATCAAATAAATTGTCCCGGGTTTTAGAATTAATCTTGAAGATTTTATAAACGGTTGATTATTTAATCCGCCGCTTAGAAAATTATAAACGACAGTCCCGGAATCCGTCACAGTGGGATCGGAATAAAATTTAGTAAGAGTAGTGCCGCCGGAAATTCTATTATTATTATAAGAAGTCAAAACAGAACCGCTATCGCTTGCCGTTGCATTCTCATAAAATTGAATTAACAAATTCTTATCAGCGGAAATATTGTAATATAGATTGGTTCTCATAGTGTCGGTAATTATTAAATATTGTTTTGGCAAGGTTGAATCAACATCGGCATCATAATCTGAAATAGTGAATATTTTTCCTTCGTCAATTTTATTTTGTTCGTAATCAATAGTTCTAAAACTATATTTATCATTTCCATCCGCCGAAGCTGCAAACTCTATTGTTCTTTTTATATTAGAAAGAGAGACGAGAGCACTATCGAGCCTGATCAACGCTTCAGTATCGTGGACCCGCAATGATTTGATCGTATTTTGGATAATTGCTCTAAGAATAGTTTCTGTTGTACCATAACCTTCCCTGGGCAACGGATCGGAATTTTGAGCAAAGAGATTAATAGAAATAAACAGAATTAAAATTGTAAAAATCTTTTTCATTGCTGCACCTTCATTTATTTGATTAAACTTTTTATAACAATCCGGATTCTTTTTCGAACGCTTCAAGATTTTCTTTTGTCCATCCTTTGGTAAAGTTTTTCAATTTTTCTTTTTTCTCTTCTGTGAATTCAAACGAAGAAGCAGATTTTAATGCGGCAATAAGTTTGCCGATGGAAAAAATTAGATATGGATTTGAAACTGTTTCCGCTTCATTAATATATTTATCGAGTAAAGCTTCAAGACGTTCTATGCGGTTTTGTGTCTTTACTTCACGATTGATTCTCTTCCCGCCCCAATTATCTTCTTTACGCCAGTTGTATAAAGTCTTCTTGGAAACTTCACCGGCAAGCATGGTTAGAATTGTATCCATACTAAACCCATTTATCACAAACAACTCTTCAGCTTTTTTTCTTACAGCAGGATCAGCCATTCTTCGACTCCACTTCGTTTCGCTCAGAATTAATTATTCTTCGATGTTATAAGTTTCTTTGAGCCGCAGCATTTCTTTTTTCTTCGAATCATATTCGGCTTGTAGTTTGATCAATTCGTTGGAGAGAGTGCGGACTTTCTTGAAATCCATATTTGAAAAATCTTTTTCAGATTCGTCAAACGAATTTATTTCCTGCTGAATATCGTTTACGAAAGACTGTGCTTTAATTCCAAGTTCATAAATTTGTTTTTTCAGAACCAGAAATTGGCCTACGGCTTTTTCTCTTTCATAATTCATTTTATATTTTCTCCTGAATTCGATCTATTGCAATTTCAATTCCCTTTAGAACGCCGGCAAGAATTTCTTTATACTCGGTATCTTTTCTAATCACATCAAATAGTTTATCATTTGTTCTGCGGGACTCATCTAAATTTTCTTTGTGTTGCTTTTCAATTTGGGATAAAGCTTTATCGAACTGATCTTGATTTTGTTTCTGAGCAGCTTCGGATTGTTTTTGATTTTGCTGTAATGCGAACTCGAATTGTTTTTGATTCTGTTTTAACAAATGTCTTACCAGATAATACCATATAATAGAAAACGTTCCGGATACTGCACCGGTAGGAATAAATATTTTCAGCATAAGATCACTTTCGGGAGAAGCTGTTTGACCCGGTGTGATTTGAGTTATAATGAAATAGATAAGAGCCAGCATAGTAAACTGCATTTTACCTCCCGAATAATTTTCATGGGTTTAAAGTCAAGGTGCAAAGTAATAATTGAGTTGCGTGTAGTCTTTTCCACGATGGAAAAGACAAACATTGAATTGAGTATTAGATTGACACCACGATTGATTGAAAAAATCATAAAGCAGGAAAATTATAATGAGCAAATTTAATTGGATGCCGATCTTAAGGACCGGAACATTCACGGATAAAAACAAAAAAGTAGTAACTGTTAAAGAAGAAGATCTCGATAGAGTGATTGAGAATACGGATCTGTCGAGCAATCCGCAGTTAGTAGTTGAACATCCAAAATTTGACGAGATCGGATTCGGTTCAGTGGAAAAATTACAGAGAGTTGGTGAAATTTTATTTGCGCTGCCGAAAGAAGTTAATGATAAATTTAAGAAAGTTGTGAACGAAGGGAAGCTTCCGGGACGCAGCGTAAC
>VEPI01000003.1:2881-3358 GCA_012026935.1 Melioribacter sp.
GCGTAACACTTGACGAAAAAACTTTTGCTCTAAAAAATATTTCTTTTCTTCCTCCGCAAATCCAACCGGCGGTATCCGGGCTTGGCAGTTATAATTTTTCTCAAGAGAACAATTCGACAAGACTTCAGTTGATTCTTCCGGAGGATGCAAGTCATTTTGCAGATCTGGAAACTTCAAATTTTGAATTTGCACAATATGAAATTGCAGCATGGCCGTTCAGAAACATACAAACACTTTTCCGCAGTTTTAAGAATTGGCTCATCTCAAAAGAATCGTTAGAAGTTGCCGAAGAAATTTTTCCGGAATATATGATGAACGATCTTGACAACCCGCCTCCAATTTACGAAAAGACAAATGACGCAAATTATTTTTCACAAAATCAAGATGGAGATAAAATGAAACTCGATTTAACAAAATTAGATCCCGCAGTAAAAGCTGCATTCGAAGCGCTTGAACTGCAATTTAATTGCTCAAAGG
>VEPI01000104.1 GCA_012026935.1 Melioribacter sp.
GGAAGCTGGGCATTAGTTACAGGTGCTTCATCCGGGATTGGCGAGGAATTTGCAAGACGGCTTGCATCGGAAGATCTAAATTTAATTTTAGCCGCACGCAGAATAGAAAGATTGGAAAAACTTGCCGCTGAACTGAAAGAAAAACATAATATCAAAGTAGTAACAGCTCCGGTTGATCTTTCAAAAAAGAAATTTTTGAATGCTCTGAAAGAATATGCAGGTAAGAGGGAAGTCGGGATTCTCATTAACAATGCCGGATTTGGTTATAACGGAGAATTTGTAGAAGCTGATCCGGATATTTTTAGAAAGATGATAAAGGTAAACTGTCTTGCATCAACAGAGATAGCTCATTATTTCGGCGGACAAATGGCTAAGAGAAATAAAGGAGCAATAATATTTCTCGGAAGTCTCGTCGGTTATAATCCGGTACCGTTAACTACGGTTTACTCTGCTACTAAAGCATTCAACCTTTTTATGGGCGAAGCACTTTGGTATGAATTGAAAAAAAATAATGTTGATGTTCTTGCACTTAATCCGGGAGGAACAGCTACCGAGTTTCAACAAGTTGCAGGTACTTCATCAGGTCCCGCTGCAAGAAGTGTGGAAGAAGTTGTGAATACAGCAATGAAAAAACTTGGCAGACGGCCGAGCGTTGTGGACGGATTTGCCAATAAAGTTCTTTCGGTTATTCCAAGAATTATTACAAGAAGATCGGCATTGATGATTGCCGGTTATATGAGGAAGAAATTATATACGGCTGCCCCCTCTGTCTCCCCCTAAGGGGGAGTTCTTATTAGAAATCTTTTTGAAGAGAACGGTAAGCTATTTTAAGATAAGCGTAAATGATAATTGATGAAATTAAACTTATTGGAATTAATGCTTGAAGAAAAACGGTAAGATCAAAATATTTTTTTATCATTATGGAAAGGAATAATTCGCTGACCGGCTTGAAGAGCATAACAATAAGAAAGAGCATGTAAACAATATTTGATAAGAATGAAAGCGTTGCACCTTGCGATGAAGAAAGCCTTATGGCATTTTTTTCTTTATAGTTTGAAAATATTCCGCCCATCCCGAAGTTGATGGAAATTATTGCCGCTGCCGCAAATAAAGTAACGGTTAAGGAAAAGATTGTAAGCATGAATCCGAATTTGTAGTTTGAGAAGAAACTTAATCCCGCGCTTATAATCAAAATAATAGTGCTAATGACAATCAATTTATGTTTGATAAAATTATTAACCTTTACCGGCGCCGATTTTAATTTCCAGAATGCCAATCCTTCTAAACTTATCAGCGGAAAAATAAATCTTAATGATAAAGTAGAAATGAAGAAAAGATTAAAAAGAAAAACAGAGAGATAAATAATCGTCTGCAGATAAAAATTACCAAATCCCACAAACTTCATTCCGGAAACACTTAAAACAAAAATTACAATTAAGAATAGAAGTACAATTGAATGGATTACCTGGCTCGATTCACGGAGGAAAAGAAGCAGATCCCGTTTGATAATAGCTTCTGTTTGACTTTTTAGAATTGAAACCTTTTCAAACGAGAAAAACGATTTTACTTTTTTACGGTTTGCATTTTGATCGGCCGTAATTTTAGAATTTAACAGCCAGGTTTTAAAATACCATCTATGTCCAAGGTAGAGAGCGGCTGTGAAAAGCAAAACCGAAAGAGCAATCTGCATGTAAGTAAATCCTATTAGTCCGGAGATATCGTTTTTTACTATACGGTATGCAGATTGGGAAAGCCAATTGTTCGGCAGCCATTTTACTACCGGCGGTAAAAACTCGGCAAAATATGTATCGCGGCTAAAAAATGGATTTTGTTTCATTATGGAATTTACAAGCGAGAGCGGAGAATTAATTTTGAAGAAGATAAGAATGATTAAAAAGTAAGAAACTCCAAGTGCCGCAAAGACTTTTCTCATACCATATCTGTTTGCAAAGCGGATTATGATCAGCAGAATGATAACACCCAATGAACCCGCACTGAACATAAATGGAAAGAAATTTAATAAGAGCAGTAAAAAACCCGGCACATTGATCTTAAAATAAAAAGCATATCCGGCAAGCATCGAAAGTAAAACCATTATCATTGTTGATGAGCTGTAGAAATAATTATCTAAAAATTTTAAGAAAAATATTTTAGAAGGAGAGATAGGCTTTGTAATAAGATAATTTACTTCATCCGATTTATACAGCGTAGAATAAGAGACTATAATGTTGCCGAGATTTACAGACATAAAGAATATGAAAAATATCATAGAGATAAATTCGTGAAGAAGAAACAGACCGATATTAATATCAACCAGAAGGAATCGAATTAGATTTTGTGCAAAGAAGAAAGCGCCAACTGCGAAAGCAAAATATATTAGACCGCTTCCTATATTCTTAATGAAATAACCGAACGTGAACCGCGATTCAAGACGGACGTACGAAATTAGTTTGAATTTTAGTATGTGAATAATTTGCTTCATTCATCACTCTGCATTCTTCATTCAGCGTTCATTCACTCTCATTCTTCATTTGTAAGCAGTATAAAAAGTTCTTCCAGATTATTATTCTTTTCTTTTTTCAAGTTGTGAAGTTGATCAATGCTGTCGTTGAAAATAATATTTCCCTTATTGATAATACCGACATTGGTGCAAATCTCTTCAACAACATTTAAGCTATGAGTGGACATAAAAATTGTTATACCGTTTTTAGATTTATCTTCTAATAATCTTTTAACAAGAAATGCACTTTGCGGATCCAGCCCTATCATCGGTTCATCAACAATTATAAAATCCGGATCATGTAAAAAGGCAGAAGCTATAACTATTCTCTGGCGCATTCCCTGCGAGTATTCCTCGGTTCTTTTATCAATCCAGCTGCCGATTTTAAGTAATTCTATTTGTTCATCAATCTTAACTTTTAGAATATCTTTAGCAATGTTATATAAGCCGCCGCTGAAATAGAGGTACTCGCGTCCGGTAAGTTTATCATATACAAACGGTTGATCGGGTATGTATCCGATCTTCATTTTTGTTTTCAGCGGTTTCTGCCAGACATCTATATTATCTAAAAATATTGTTCCGGAAGTAGGGGAAAGCAATCCGACTATCATTTTTATTGTTGTTGTTTTACCAGCGCCGTTCGGTCCGAGAAATCCGAATAATTCCCCTTTGTTTATTTTTAAGTTGATCTTATTAACGGCTACAAAATTTCCGAATTTCTTTTCAAGATTTTTTAATTCTAGCATAAATCCTTAGAGAAGTAAGTGAGGAATTAAATTTTAATTTTCTGAACGTCTTCCAAAGTGATCGTAATGAGATCAACATCTTTCTGATCGTAAATGTTGAAAATTCTTTCTTCTTGATTTGTAATTGCCGAGTAAAGAATGTTTCTTGCAGTTATACCGTTTTGGAATCCGTTATCTTCTTTCTCGGTGAGTGTTGAGAAGGTATCAAGTAATTCTTGCAGAGCACCTTCATCAAGTAAATATCCGTTTTTCTCAGCTAATGAAGAACAAATTGCAAGAAGCTGGCGGGGGGAATAATTTTCAAAATAAAATATGTTTGGAAACTGCCTGGCTAAATCTTTATTCGTTTTCAGTAATAAATCTATTTTGTTTTTTATCCCGGCAAGAATTACAACAAGTTTGCCTTTGTATTCATCGGCACGTTTAAGAATTATTTCAATCGCTTCAAGTCCAAATGGATCATCGGTAAAAAAAGTTTGAACATCTTTGATGTAAAGGATTCCGCCGATTGCTTGTGAAATTATTTTTTCCGTATTGACGGCAGTTTGTCCTTGATAACTGGCGACTAGATCGGTACGGTCAATTTCAATTATGTGGCCCTTGGTTTATATTCCAAGTTCTTTATAAATCTTACTTAATATTTTTACTACGGAAGATTTTCCTGTTCCCGGATTACCGGCAAATATTGAATGCAGATTCCTGTCAACGGATTGGAGTCCGCGTTCTTTTTTAAGCTGAGATAATTTTGAAAAACTGATCAGCTTATAAATATCTTGTTTAACATTCTCCAATCCAATAAGTTGATTTAGTTCATCAATATATTCCTGAAGTCTAAGCGGATCGCCTTTAACTTCGAATTGTTTAGCTTCAATATCACGGTTAAGAACTTCGTTGATATCGCTTAATTCGCATGTGTTGGTAATTTCATCGGTCCTTTTATCAACAGGGAGTTCGGAAATCCGCAAAAGCATTTTTTGTTTTACCGATTCTAAAATGTTTCTAACAATTCTCGCATTACCGAATTTTTTATCGCGGTTCTTATATATCTCTTCAAAATATTTCTGAAGTTTATCTTCCGCCACTTTTGTTATTTTTTTCTTATCCCGGTCAAAACTTCTTCGTACAATTTCCATTAATTCGGCGGGTGAGTAATCTTCAAAAGTAAATGATTTGCTGAAACGTGATTTAATACCCGGGTTGCTTGCAATGAAAGAATTCATTTCATCCGTATAACCGGCTGCAATTACGGCAAACTTACCCCGGTCGTCTTCCATTCGTTTAAGTAAAATATCAATTGCTTCTTTTCCAAAATCATTTCCGCTATCGTTCTTTTTAGCAAGAGCATAAGCTTCATCAATAAACAACATCCCGCCAAGCGCTTTATCAATTAGACTTGTTGTTTTATCTGCTGTCTGTCCGACATAACCGGCTACCAATCCCTGACGATCGGTTTCTACCAAATGTCCTTTTGTTAAAATTCCAAGTGCAGAATAAATCCGGCCGAAAATTCTTGCCACGGTTGTTTTACCTGTACCGGGATTTCCTAAGAATAATAAATGTTCGTTCAGTGTCTTACGAATATCTTCGCCCTGCTCGCTGAAATACCGTGCAAGCTTAACCATATCTTCAACTTCTTTTTTAAGGGAAGTTAAACCAACCAAATTTTCCAATTCTTTTAATGCTTCACTCAGCGCTTCTTCATTGATTGGAATCTTAACTTCCTTTGACGGAGATTTTTTTAATGTAGCATTAATTATTTCCCCGGTTATTGTAGTCAGAATTTCTTTAGTTCGTTTTTCTTCGGGAAGCTGTAAATAAAATTTACTTAAGTTGAGTTTAGACTCATCAAATAATTTTTTTACCAATCTGACATTACCGAAAGTTTTATCCCTCTTGCGGTAGAGTGCAATAAATTCTTTCTTAAGAAGTTCTTCAGCTTCGGCATTTATTATATAATCTTCTTTGTGAAGAAGCTGCTTTAATATTGTAATAAGTTCATCGGGGGAGTAGTCTTCAAAAACAAAAGTTTGCGCAAAACGTGATTTCAGTCCCGGGTTTGAATTCAAAAAAGATTCCATCTCATCCGGGTATCCTGCAGCGATAACAACAAATTCACCTTTACGATCTTCCATGCGCTTGAGAAGAATATCAATAGCTTCCTGGCCAAAATCTTGAGCACCGCCTTTTTTTACCAGAGTATAAGCTTCATCAATAAATAATACTCCGCCCATAGCGTCGTTAATAATTTTTTCAGTTTTCTGCGCTGTCTCACCAATGTACTGTCCGACAAGTGCCGAACGATCAACTTCAATTACGTGACTGCTTGGCAAAATTCCCATCGCATAAAAAATATCACCTAACAAACGGGCTATAGTAGTTTTACCTGTTCCGGGATTACCCAGAAACACAGCATTGATTGCTATTTTTTCTTCGGCTTTAAGTCCTAATCTTTTTCGTTCTTTTAAAAATTCCAGATATGAGATGAAACTTTTAACGGATTCTTTGATTGCAGAAAGTCCGGTGAATGAATCGAGGTTTGCAATCAGTTCGTTTAGAGGTTTAACAGAACGTTGTTCTCTAACCGGTTGAATATGTTCTTCCTCTTTTTTCTTCTCTTGCTTAAAGGTTTGTGTGATAACTTTCTCTTCTTCTACAACAGTTTCACCAGATACATAAAAATTCTTCGCGCATACCTTAAAATTATTAAGATAAATTTCTACTCGTGCTTGTCCGTCTTTCCATATCGCAGATTCCCATACCTGTACAAAGATTGCCGAATCCCATTCTTTAATAACATTAAGCTGAAAATTATTTCTGCCTATTTCGAAATCATTCAAATACCAAACAGCAGAGCAGTTGAATAACTTATCTACATCATTATGAAACGGATTGTTAAAAATAACTTCTGCTGCTATCTTAGCAACTGAACGGGAAAATCCCTTACAGTAAATTCTGCTGCCGTGATTTTTCTCTTCATCAACATCAAAAACTTTTATCGAAATAATTTCGATGTTGTCGTTCGGATAGAGTACTGAATCGGTTTTGTAGTTTGATACTGTTGAAGAAGTTGAAGTTTTTTTTATTTCATTTTTGTTAAGTTCAATTGTTTTTCTTTTTTCAGCAGCTCTATTGACTTCATTCTCAATTTCCATCTGCTCATATTTTTTAAGTGCGTTGTATATAATCAAAAACCGGTCGTTCTTTCTAAATTTACTTTCCAAATGGTGGGCTTTTTTTAAGGCGGGTTTAAGTTGAAAAAGGTAAAGCATGGATTCTAATTCAATCAATTCAGCTTCATCATTTTTATTTTTTTCAAGTATTTTCTTTGATACAATTAGAGAGAACCAGTATTCTTTAGATCTTAGAGCTTTGTTTGCATCGCGTAAAATTTTGTCTATATTTTTTGAATTTATCAGAAACCTTGGTCTAAAAATATCCTGCGCTTTTAAAATCCAATGATTTAATTCTTTCCAACCTGAATTTTTACCATTATCAATTACAAGGGCTAAATCGAGTGCTTGTTTTGCTTCTTCAAATTTGCATAATCCGGCAAAAGATTTTGCTTTATTAAGATAGGTCCAAGCCAATATTTCTTTTTGTTCTTTAATAGAATGATCAATATCTGCAATGGCACCTTCAAAAATGCTCATTCGGTAAAGCAGGTAAGCTCTATAGACTCTTGTTTTAACCGAATCGTTTTTTAATTCTACGGCAAGATTAGCATAATCCAGTGCTTTCGTTGGATTTCCATTTTCCAGAAGAGCCCATGCAAAACAAATAGTTGCTTCGCTGTCGTCCGGGCGGGCCAAATATACTTTCTCTGCGGTTGTTAATGCAAGACGGAATCTGCCGTTCCATAAGTGATCGTAAGCTTCTGCTTGTAGTGTATTTAATTCATCATCGAACAAAATTATTCTCTAATTTTTATGATGAAATTTATATTTCTAAAATCAATATAATAACTTAGATGGATTAACTAAAGAACTATCACATATTGATAGATCGCTTATCAATAAATTTTGAACTATTTTTAGACATACACGTCTAAAGCAACAAAGTTTGGAGATAATATGAAAACAAAAATAACACTGATAATATCTTTGATAGCATTTATAGTAAGCGGCTGCGGTTTTTGGGGAGTTAGAGGAAACGGACGAGTAAAGGATCAGTCACGTACAATTATGGAATTTGATAAAATTGATGCAGGAGGTGCATTTACGTTAAAAGTTAAGGTCGGTCCGGCACCATCATTGAGAATTTCGGCAGAAGAAAATTTAATTAATTATATCCGTACAAATGTAAAAGGAAATACTCTTGTAATTGACACAAAGAAGAATATTTCTCCGCGAAAAGAAATTTATATTGAAATTACCACTCCATTTTTAAGAGCAGTTGATGCATCCGGCGCAAATAATATTACTGTTTACGGAATTAACGGTTCTGATTTTGAAGTTGATGTAAGCGGGGCAGGAAGTGTTAACTTAAGCGGGGAAGTGGATCGGTTTAGAGCTGATCTCTCCGGTGCCGGAAGTATTAATGCAAAAGATTTAAAGGCAAAAGATGTTAGGGTTTCTGTTAGCGGAGCAGCAAGTGCCGATGTATATGCAAAAGATTATCTTGATGCATCGGTTTCGGGAGTAGGTTCCATTAGTTACTATGGCGATCCTGCTAAAACCAGAACTGATGTTTCTGGCGTGGGCTCTATCTCAAGAAAATAAAATTAGAATAACTCAAAAAAGCGGGATTAGTTTTACTGATTCCGCTTTTTTTATTTGTTATTTAGCCACTAGAATTTATCTTTGAATTAGATTTTGAATAAATAAAAATATTACGGAATGAAAATGAATAAAATCCAAGTTGCAATATTGATGGGAAGTGATTCAGATTATCCTGTTATGCAAAAGTCGGAAGAAATTCTTAAAGAATTTAAAATTAGTTATGTAACAAGGGTTTTGTCGGCACATAGAACACCTAGGCAAACTATTCAATTCATTTCTTCTGCTGAGAAAAAAGGCGTAAAAGTTTTTATTGCAGGTGCAGGAGGAGCGGCTCATTTGGCGGGAGTCGTAGCAGCGCACACGGTTAAACCGGTAATAGGTGTTCCGATAATGAGTAAGACAATGAACGGATTGGATTCATTGTTGTCAACTGTTCAAATGCCTCCCGGTGTTCCCGTTGCTACTGTTGCAATAGATGGGGCTAAGAACGCTGCTTTACTTGCAATTCAGATTATAGCTGTAACAGATAAAGATATTTCGAAAAGATTTTTTGCTTATAAAAAAAAGTTAGAAAAAGAAGTTTTAAAAAAAGATAAATTGCTTAAAAGATGATCTAAGACTTTGCAAACATTTTTCCGTGAGCAATATAAACCGGATCGCCGATCATTAAAGAAGTACTCCAATCATAATCAATAGACTTTTCTTCCTTCCTCTCATCGCAATTCCGATAGTTACAGAATTTACAAACCTTTTCGTTACAATAATCCATGTGTATTCTAACACTACAGTTTGGAATTACTTCCAATAATTTTTTTTCAATGTAATTTTCCTCTAAATGAGATTCCTTAATCGTAAAGAAATAGGGAAGTAAAAAGTGAAAATCAATAACGACCATATCACCGGATTTCCAAAATCTTAAATGATGGATATCAATCCAATAATCTTTACGAATATTTTTTAATATTCCGCTAATTGTCTCAAGCGTTTGTCTATCAGTCTCATTCATTAATCCGCCGATAGATTCTCGAATTAATTTATAACCTGTAACTAAAATATTGAGCGCTACTAAAATTGCAATCAATGGATCTAGTAAAAGAAACCCTGTTAGTAACACTAATATTAACCCAATAACTACTCCTATACTTGTGTAGGAGTCAGTTAAAACATGTTTCCCATCTGCAATCAGTGTTAAAGAATTTGTAGCTTTTCCTTTTTTGACTAAGTAAAGTCCTAGAAAAAGATTAATTGCACCGGCAAAAGCAATAATTATAGTACCTATGTCAAGACTTTTAGTTGTTACACCATGAATTAGGTCGTTTGCTGCATAATATATAATTGTGATGGCTGCAATGATAATTAGAAGTCCTTCTATCCCGGCTGAGAAAAACTCAATATTACCATGGCCGTAAAGGTGTGATTCATCCGCCGGCTTTGAACTTAAATAAATACTATAAAGAGCCATTGAAGTAGCAGCGACATGAACCACAGATTCTGCCGCATCGGAAAATATTGCGCTGGAACCGGTTAAGAAATAAGCAGAGATCTTGGCGACGAACATTCCAATCCCAACAGACAGTGAAAGCCAAGCCGCTCTTTTTTTATCGCTTAATTGATTATTTGAAGTGTCCATAATTCACAATAATTACAATTCGAAAATAAAAAATTTACTTGTATGAATAGCTATGATTATTATTAAATATTTTTTTATAAGCAATCACTCATTACTTATTTGAAATAAGAAGAAAACCATTCTCATACTTAGGAAATAAGACTGTTCCTCTGGATATAATAACCGCTAATTAAATTGAATTGATGAATCAACAAAACAAATTGATGGCATATTATATGCGTCGTTTGAAAAAATAATTAAACTAATTAAGAGAAAAAGATGCACAATCATTTTATTAATGAAGAAGCAGAACAAATAAGTGTAAGAGATAAATCAGTAAAAAATATAATTAGAGTTTGCCGTGGTACAATTTGCCATGTAAAGAATTCAGCTAATATTCTTAAAGAACTTGAAAATGAATTAAATATTAAAGCTGGGGAAATAACTAAAGATAAAAATTTTGCAATCGAAATTGTTACATGCATAAATGCATGCAGTCTCTCACCGGTTATAAGTATAAATGATGATTTTTACGGAAGGATTGATGTAAACGATATACCTAATATTTTAAAAAGATATAGAAAGAAAATGAAGGACGCTAACTATGCGGCATTTACAATTGAACAGAAAATAAATACTAATTAGTAACGAAGGAGAGAAAGTTATGACACTTATTGTTGTTATTGATGACGATCCGGATATTCTTGATGCGAGCAGTTTAGTTTTGAAATCGAAAGGCTACAATGTGCTGACGACAACTAATCCAAACGATGGTTACAAACTTATTAAAGAAAAAAAACCAAACTTAATTATTCTAGACGTAATGATGGATGAACCTGATGACGGATTTTTCTTAGCCCAAAAACTTAGAAAAGAAAAAGTTACAACACCGATATTAATGTACACGTCGGTCTCAAAAGCTATCGGTATGGATTTCGGCAAAAATGAAATGGTTCCTGTTGACGACTTTGTTGAGAAACCGATTTCACCTGAAGAGCTTGTTGCAAAAGTGACTGCATTATTACAAAAAGCTAAGGAGAAAAAATAATGTTAGTTCTAGAAAAAAATGCAATGACGGATGAAATCGAAAGATTAGTTGATAAATTTGGGAAGAACAGATCATCTCTTTTACCGATTCTACAAGAGATACAGAAAAATCATAAACATATTCCGGATTATGCCCAACAGGAAATTGCCCGTCTTCTTGATATTCATCCTGTAGAAATCTACAGTGTAATTTCTTTTTACTCATTCCTAAATACAAAACCGAAAGGAAGGAATATTGTACGTTTGTGCCAAACTATAACTTGCGATTTAGCCGGGAAAAAAGCAGTAGCTAATGCAATTGAACGTGAACTTGGAATAAAATTCGGTGAAACAACAAAAGACAATAAATTTACTCTTGAGTATGTGAATTGTCTAGGTATGTGTGATCAAGGTCCGGCACTGTTAATCAATGAAAGAGTTTACCCTCAAGTTAATCCCGAAAAAGCTGTTCAAATTCTGAGTGAGGTAAAGTAATGGAAAAGAAAAATAGAAAAGGATCAGTTTTATTTTCAGAATACAAAAGGGGGGAGGGCATTAAAAAAGCAATTACAGCAGCACGTGAAAATATTCTTTTTGAAATACGTGAATCGAAACTTAAGGGAAGAGGCGGTGCCGGTTTTCCTACTGCTACAAAATGGACATTAGTTTCAGCTGCATCATCTGAAGAAAAATATGTTATATGTAATGCTGATGAAGGTGAACCGGGAACATTTAAGGACCGCGTACTTCTTCTAGAATATCCGGAATTAGTTTTTGACGGAATGGTAATAGCAGGATATGTATTAGGTGCCAAGAGCGGAATACTGTATCTCCGCGGTGAATATGAATATATGAAAAAACCGCTTGAAGATTATTTAGAAAGTATGAGAGAAGATAATTTACTTGGCAAAAATATTCTCGGCAAAAAGGGATTCGACTTTGAAATAAAAATCAGAATGGGAAGCGGTGCTTACGTTTGCGGAGAAGAAACAGCATTAATTGAATCACTTGAAGGAAATAGGGGCGAGGCAAGAAACCGCCCTCCATTTCCCGTTACTACGGGATTTTTAGGAAAACCAACAACAGTAAATAATGTCGAAACGCTTGCTTCAGTTTCTCACATAGTAATAAAAGGCGGTGAATGGTTTAGAAAATATGGAACAGATAAATCAACAGGTTCTAAATTATTTTCTGTCTCCGGTGATTGTGAAAAACCGGGAGTATATGAATTACCTTGGGGAACAAAAATTTCTGAGCTGCTAAAACTGGTTGGTGCCAAAGATACTAAAGCAGTTCAGATCGGCGGAGCCTCCGGAGTATGTGTTCCAAAATCTCAGTTCGAGCGTACATTAGCTTATGAAGATATACCGACCGGCGGTTCAATAATTATTTTTAATGAAAAAAGAAATATGCTGAATGTATTAAGAAACTTTATGGAATTCTTTGTTGAAGAATCGTGCGGCCAGTGTACGCCATGTAGAATTGGAAATGTAAAATTACTTGAAGGCGTTGAGATGATCGAAAATTCAAAATATACATTTTCATATATCAATCAATTAAAAGAACTAGGACGATCAATGCAAGTAGCATCAAAATGCGGATTGGGTCAATCGAGCCCGAATTCATTTATTTCGATTTTAGAAAATTTTAAGGAAGAGGTATTCAGCGGTAACGGAGGAACTAATGGAAAGTAAGGATAACTTAAGAGTACCGGGCAGTCAAAAACCATTAGTGATTGAGAAGCCAACAGATTTAACTACAATCGGCGGTACTGTTTCTGTTGAAATCAATGAGAAGAAAATAATTGTTCCTCTTGGTACAACAATACTTGAAGCCTGTAAAATGTCGGGAATTAGTATTCCAACATTATGTCATCACGAAGATTTATGTGTAGCCGGAGTTTGCAGAATATGTGTAGTTGAAGTTGAAGGTATGAGAACACTTCAAGCTTCTTGCGCTTTCCCGATTACAGCACCAATGAAAATAAAAACTTCAACACCGATGGTAAGAAAAGCACGCCGTCATATAATTGATCTTTTGTTGAGCGAACATTATGGAGAATGTTATTCATGTTTTAAAAATGGGAAGTGTGAACTTCAAACTCTTGCCAAAGAGTATGGTGTTGACAGTTATACATTCGGCCATTTAGATAAACCAAAATATGAAATTGATAAATCTTCATATTCCGTAGTTCGGGATATGAGTAAATGCATTCTATGTAAGCGGTGTGTTCGAACCTGCATTGATCTTCAGGAAGTTGGAGTACTTGAAGCAGTCAATCGCGGGGAGAAAACACATATCAGCACATTTTTAGATAAACCGCTTAGTGATGTAATATGTATCAACTGCGGTCAATGTATCAACCGGTGCCCAACTGCTGCTCTCCGCGCTAACGATCCTTCGGATGAGATATGGGCGGCAATTGATGACCCCAAAAAACATGTTGTAATTCAAACAGCACCATCTCCGCGTGCAGCTATTGGAGAAGAATTTGGTTTGGGGGCTGGTCATTCTATGACAAGAGAATTAAATACTGCCTTAAAAAGAATCGGATTTAATAAAGTATTTGATACAAATTTTACTGCTGATCTGACTATTATTGAAGAGGGAACTGAATTAATAATTCGTCTATACAAAGCATTAGTACAAAAAGAAAAAATTGCTCTTCCTCAATTTACTTCTTGTTCACCGGGATGGGTAAAATTTATTGAGCATTACTATCCTGAATATCTTGAAAATCTCAGTTCGGCAAAGTCTCCTCAGCAAATGTTTGGTGCTTTGATAAAAACATTTTATGCAAAAAAAGCCGGTATTGATCCGGCTGATGTTGTCTCTGTTGCAGTAATGCCTTGCTCAGCTAAAAAATTCGAATGTAATCGTCCGGAGATGAATAGCAGCGGTTATAAAGATGTGGATTACGGTTTAACAACAAGAGAACTTGCGCGAATGATACGTGAAGCAGGAATTAATTTACCTGAAATGCCAAAGAGTGATTTTGATAATCCTTTCGGTGAAGCATCAGGTGCCGGATTAATCTTTGGCGCAACAGGCGGAGTAATGGAAGCGGCGATTCGTTCTGTTGTTGAATTTGTTCTAGGTAAAAAAGCTGAAGATATTTTTGAAAAAGCAAATATTATTCCTCTTCGCGGATTTGACGGAATTAAGTATTTGGAAATTCCAATAGGCGATAAAGTCGGTCCCGTTCCGGAAATTATTCAGCATCTTATTCCTAATTGGGATTGGCTAAAAGGTGCAACATTAAAAATTGCAGTTGCTCATGGAACCGCAAATGCAAAAAAAATAATGGATAATATAAAAGCCGGTGGAAAATTCTCCGAATGCCATTTCATTGAATTTATGGCTTGTCCCGGCGGATGTCTCGGTGGAGGGGGACAACCAATTCCAACAACACCTGAAATCCGTAAGTTAAGAGCGAAAGCAATTTACGCTGAAGATGAATCGTTAGAATTACGTAAGTCACATGAGAATCCTCATGTAGTTCAGATCTACAAAGAATTTTTAACTGAGGGGCCATGTGGACATCTTTCACATAAATTACTTCACACACATTACACGAAGAGAGGAAGATATATTGCTTAATATTTTTTTTAGGGATTCGATATTGTGAATCCCTACTTTTAAAAAATTAAATGTGTTATATTTATATCGGCTTACTTATTGATTGAGGACGATTCAAATATTCAGATTAGATAAATGTTACCTTTAATTCCTGATTGGGCACATCATTACGGCGAATTTTGGAGGGCTGTTAGAGTCCGTAATTTATGGTTTATTAGGCTTAGATATTTTGCCGCATTAATTCTTTGTGGTTTTTTTCTTATCGGTGAATTCCTTCTTGATCTTAATTTTTCGAAAGATCAAATTATTGCTATTCTTAGCATTTCATTTCTAATTCTAATTTACAACATCATTCTTCACAAAGTCCGGAATTATGTAGGCAGCGATCCTGATAAATTTAACTGTCTGCATCTTTCACTCATTCAGATGATTCTGGATTTAACAGTTTTAATGGTATTAGTTTATTATACAGGATTGATCGAATCTCCACTTTATTTATTTTTCATTTTTCACATGATCATTGGCAGCATGGTTCTTCCAGGATACATTGTTTATTTAGCGGCGGGATTAATTAGTTTTACTTTTACTATTCTTGCATTACTTGAGCGATTAGGATCTATAAAGAATCATTTTATTTCCGGACTCTCGGTCGGTTCACATCTGCATACTCTAACTTATGATATCCTGTTCATAATTATTTTCACACTAATGCTTTTTATTTCAGTTTACATTGCGAACAGAATTGCTTACCAACTTTACAGAAGGGAACAGCAATTAAGGACATCACTTGAAAAACTAAACGAAGCGGAAATCACAAAGCAAAAATATACTATTGGTGTAGTTCATGAAATTAAAACACCAATTGCAGCCGTTCATTCTATTTTAGAATTAATTCACAAAGGTTTTGTAGGACCTATAAGCGAAGAAGTTGATCAAAAAATTAAGAGGGCTGAACTTAGAACGGAAGAATCGCTTGAACTTATCAATGATATTTTAAAAATATCTAAGCTAAAATTGCTGGAAATAAAGTTATCGGATGAAATTAATATATGTGAGTTTATTGCCAAGGTGATAGATACTTTCACAGAATCAGCTAAGGAAAAATCCGTAAACATATTTTTTACCAATAAGTGCGGTAAACAATTAGTAGTTAAGTCAGATAAAATATTATTTGAACTTGTAATCTCTAATCTTATTGCTAACTCAATTAAATATGTTGATTACAACGGTACGGTAGAAATAAGTCTTGATGATTTAGGTGATAAATATTCTATTGAAGTTTCCGATAATGGAATTGGTATTCCTGAAGTTGAATCAAAGAAAATATTCGAACAATTTTACCGTGCATCAAATATTGATAAAAAAATTCATGAGGGTACGGGAATGGGATTAGCTATCGTAAAAGAAATTGTTGAGAAATTAGGCGGAGAAATTAAAGTTACAAGCCCGTCTCACTTAAGTGAGGAAGGCAAACCGGGCACTAGTTTTGAAATATTGCTTCCATATAAATTCAAGCAGTCAGCTTATGATATTTTTGAAGTTAACAATGAGGATTACTTAAAAAGCAAAAATAATTTTTATGATAATGCTGTTTAGCCGATTGTGCAGATTCAATATTGGGGAATATACCGTAAACTGAAGAACCGCTTCCGGATAGAGAGGCAAATAACGCACCCATTTGATATAGCTTCAATTTAATATTTTCTATTTCAGGATATTTACCAAAAACAAATTTTTCGAAATCATTTTTCACTTTCTGTCTTACTAAATCATAATTCAGTTTTCCTTTTTCGATCAATGAATGAAAATCCGTGCCGGAATTATTTGGTGTAATATTATGGAATGCATCCTTTGTTGAAATACTTATTCCCGGATTAATAATTAGTATTGTTTCAATTATTTCAAGATCAACTAATTCTAAAATTTCTCCTCTAGAAGTCCCGATAGCCGATTTTGATTTAATAAAAAACGGAACATCTGAGCCGAGCTGCAAAGCCAACTCATTTAATTTTTTATTATCTAATCCTAGTTGAAAAATTTCATTTAGTGAGATCAGCGTTGCTGCGGCATCGGAACTACCGCCGCCAAGTCCGGCTTGTGACGGAATATTCTTCTCTAAATTTATTTTAACATTTATCTTCTTACCGGAAACATTTTCTAAAAGATTCTTTGCTTTGACAACAAGGTTAGTCTCATCATTAGGAACAGTATTAGTGTTACACTTAAAATCAAATTTATCGGATAATTCAAAAGTTAGAAGATCATAAAGATCAATGATAGGGTAGAATAGGGTAGAAAGATTGTGAAAACCATCTTCTCTTTTAGAAAGGATGTTCAAACCAATATTTATTTTAGCCGGTGCCTTAATTTCTATATACTTCATTAAAAAATTCCTTGATAGCTTTAGTATGATTCGGGTTAGAACCACAACAAGATCCAACAAATAAAGGATTTGATTTTAAGAAAGGTTTCAATAAATCAACATATTCTTTTGGTTCAATACCGCACGATATATTTTTATCATCCACATTCCCCGCACCGCAGTTTAAATATAACCCCCATGATTTAGGAAGATCATTTCCCTCATAATATTTTAAGAATTGCTCGGGCTTGATGCAGTTGAATCCAATACAAATCGGAGAATAATCTACTACCATTTTAATAGCTTCCGTTAACGGATCACCGCTTAAGAGCTTAAGTTCTGAAGTAAAAAAGAAATTCATCACGAAAGGAATTGAATTCGCCGAGCAGAATTTTGAGATGATCTCAATTTCATCCCAATGGCTTTGTGTTTCATTCCAAATAACATCAACTCCGCTTTCCCATAAAAGTTCGATATGCTTTTTGTGATTATACTCCAAATCATATTTTGAAATTGTCCTTTCGGTTTGATAACAGTCTTCGGCAGGCGCATTGGATCCGGCAATAATAATTTCTTTCTCATTTCGCGCTTCTATTGCGAGTTGAACACTTCTTTGGACGAATTCTTCGTTCGATAAATTAATATTTGATTGTTTATAAACTTCTGGATTAGTTCTAAATGTGTTTGTTGTTATGATATCGGCACCGGAATATATGTACTCTTTGTGTAGAGCAATTACTTTTTTGGGATCTGTGATGTTAACAATTGATGACCAAAGAATATTTTCTTCGAATTTCGTGACTTGCTTTAGCAGACTTCCTGTTGCACCATCCAAAATAAGAGGGCGGTTAAGTGATTTCTGTTTTTCAAGTATATCAATTCTAGACTTATCCACTTTTCTTGCTGTCTAAATATTTAATCGTTTCGTTCACAATTTTTTCAAGATCAATCATTTGTATGCATTCTAAATTATAGGGACAAACTTTCTTCCAGCAAGGAGCGCAGAAAAGTCCATCCGGAATTAATTTTATACCACGGTCATACAAATCAATTTCAGTCCAGCAGCTTAATCCAAACCAAGCAATAACATATTTCTTTAGTGCGATTGCCAGATGCATTCCAAACGAATCGCCGGTTATTATAACTTGAGGAATACTTTCATAACAAGCGCCTTTGCGGACACCATCTTTAGTCGGTGTATTGATTATTTGTCCGGGGAAGTGTGATGCTATTTCATTATTGCGTTCTTCATCTTCGGGACCACCGAGGAGCATTATCTTAAATCGTTTAAGCGATAAAAATTTTTCAATTAATGTTACATGCTGTTCGATGGTCATTTTTTTATTTGGATAGAGATTGGAACAGCCTGTATTGAAGCCGATTACTTCTTCCTTGTCACTAATATTTATTTGTTTCTTATACTCATCAATAAATTGAATTTCCGAATCACTAAAGTTGAAAACATAATCATCACGTTT
>VEPI01000016.1:0-39880 GCA_012026935.1 Melioribacter sp.
TCTTTATAATTAACCTTCTCTTCTTTTTTCACTTCAACATTTTTCTTCGCAAGCTGATGTATACTATTGCCTTCAACATAAATTGCTTTGTGGGGCTTGGTGGGACAGGCAAACTCACAAGCGCCGCATCCGATGCAGTAATCATCCCGTGTTTCGGGAATAAATAATTTTCCTTCAAATGGAATCATGTGCACGGCTTTTGTAGGGCAATGTTCCGAACAAGCACCGCAATCGGTTTTCTGTGTCTGAACAATGCAATTGTCTTTAACAAATTTTGCTTTGCCAATCTGGGTAAGTTTTTTCTTTTCAAGATCCATGGGAAGAATTGCACCGGTAGGACAAACATCGCCGCATATTTTGCATTCGAAATTACAGAAGCTTGCTATGTTATCCATCCTTGGCTGCATCATTCCTGTAAAACCATATTCCAAAAACGAAGGCTGTAATACCTGAGTTGGACATGCGCTTACACATAAATGACACGCTGTACATTTGCTGTTAAATCTTTCTACACTGATTGAACCCGGTGGTGATACTGCACTCTTTCTAAAAATTGGAATCATACTCGGTTTTGTAACTACAATTTTCTTTTTGACTTGAGCGGCAATTGTTGACAAAGAAAGAAGGAATAAAGAACTTTTCAATATAAAGTCACGCTTAGACTGTTCTATTATTAAATTGTTCGATTGTTGTTTACGTAATGAAAAATCGTACACAATTCCATCTGTTGGGCATGAAGTTAGACAATCGAAGCAAGCAACGCACCTGCTCATATCAACTTTTTTATTCTCGCTGTCAATACAGCTCGCCTTACATTCTTTGGAACATATTCCACAGCTTAAACACTCTTCTTGTTTGATAACAATTTTGAAAAAGGAAAATTTTGAAATGTATCCCAGTAATGTTCCGACAGGACAGATAGTGTTGCAGTATAATCTTCCCGCTTTCCATGATAAGAAGACAACAACTACAAAAGAAGTTACAGTTATAATGAACGGATATATGTTGAACGCTTTTAAATCATAAGGATATACGCTATAAATTTTGAATGATTTTAAAATTACAGCGGCAAGATTGTTTGTGCCGACTAATACCGGTCTAAAAAAATTTCCGGTAAATTTTCCGTATATACTATACGGATCCAAAAAATTTATAAGCGTTATGCTGCCAAAGACAAAAAATAAGATTGGAACTATTAGCAATACTATTCTTAAACTTTTTTGTTCACTAAGAAATTCAAATCTGAATTTCTTCTTTCTTTTAATCTTTTTAGATAACCAATTAACCACATCCTGAAAAAATCCAAGCGGACAAATACTGGAACAGTAAACCCTTCCGAACATTAATGTCAGCAAAAGTACAATTACGAATCCGGTTGCAGCAAATGATATTGCTGTAATGAATTTTAAGATTGATGGAACAAATTGAAGAAATAATATTTTTTCCGAGATAAAGGGGGGGATAAAACCAAAAATATCAGCGAATAAGAATGTTGTCGGAATAATAAAAATTATCGAGACAATTATTCTAATATTCCGTAATAGAGAACCGCTCATTCCTTTACATGATTATACGTTTAATATTTAGCGAACTTAAATCTTTTTTCCCTACTCCCATTTCACTTGCAAATTTAATGTGCGGGATATCATCCGGTTCAACTCCAAATAGTTTGGCAGCAGCAGCATCGGCAACAACCATATTAGCAGAAATCAATTGCGACTTCATTGTAACCACATCGTTAAGAGAAACACCGCGCGGACCGTTGCGCTTCATAACATAATAAGCATCAACAATATTGAGATCCGGTTTGCGGTATGTTGCACAGTCAGCTATGCATTGGTGAAGATCATTCCTATGCCAATAACCGCGGTCCCATACAACGCCCATTAAATTTTTCATTGAAACAGTAATACGAGTGGAACTATGATTTTTTAATATTGGAATATTTATAAACACATCGCTGTCAAGAAGTACTTCATGAATTTTTGCCTGGGTTAATACTCTTCCCGAATTAACTTTTACATCTTGATAATAATTTTCGGTATCTGCCGGAACAATTTTACCGCCGGCATCTTTAACAACTTTTTCAATTCCGCTGTTTGAGTAGCAGCGTTTCCAATCATCGCAAGTATGATCAAAAACATAAACATCTTTTGCACCTGCATCTAAACAATGTTCTATAACCCGTTTAACTAATTTCGGATTTGTATTTCCACCGCGTTCGGGTGTTACATCCCAGCCGATATTCGGTTTCAGACAAACTTTCTGATTCTTTTTTACAAAAGCTTTCATCCCTCCAAACATCTTGATTGCTTCATCAAACATTGCTTCCGGTTCACCGCCTTTAATTGCAACTAAATCATATGCACTTGGTAAGATTCTGCTGCTTTTTGCAAAATAATTTCCATAGATGCCCGGGAAAGTTACTGCTGCACCGGTAAGCAGTCCTGCTTGAAGACTTTTTCGAAAAAAATCTCTTCGATTCATTTTCGTCTCTGCTAATTTTGTTTCATAAATTTAACAAAGTAAAACTAATCAATATATTATATTGCATTCAAGATAATTATCGGGAGTAAAAATGTTTTCGATTTTTGAGACAGAAATAATTGTCCGTCCGGATGATATAGATATGAATAATCATGTTCACAATTCAAAATATTTAGATTATTTACTAATGGCACGTTACGATCAAATGAGAAAAGATTATAAAGTACCAATGGAAGTTTTTGTTGAACGCGGATATTCCTGGGTGGCTTCTACAACGCACATTGACTTTAAGAGAGAAATAAAATTAGGTGATAAAATTGTTGTGAGGACACAGGTAAATTCTTTTGAAGGTGCACAGGTAAAAGTAAATTTTTGGATTTTAAAAATAGAAACAAATAAAGTAGCTGCGGAAGGATGGTCGGTTTACACTTTAGTATCTGTTGCAAACGGTAGGCCGGCAAGAATTCCAGAGGATATAATTAAACATTATACTGTATAAAAACTGAGAAATTAAAAACTATATCCAACTGATAAACCAAATCCTTTTTCAACTAACATAGGCATCACGTTTAATTTTTTATCTGCAATTGAGCCAGGTATTCCATCCGGATGAGCCGCTATCATTCCAAATGTGTAACCCAATACAATTGCCAACGGATAATCGCTGTACCAATGAATTCCTTTGTTAACCATTCCAGCCGCAAGACCCGCTGTAAATAAATATCCTGCCGGACGAATCCACCAGACCTCAGGATAATTTTCAGCAATTACAATTACTGTTGCTAGAAACGTTGTTACATGTCCGGATGGAAACGCATCAAAGTGAGGAACATGCTGGTGATAATCAATTTGATTTGGAAAAAAATTCCAGATACCTGTGGGAGAAGTTGCAACAAAAGGACTTTCTCTTCCGGTAATATGTTTTAAAACCTGAACAACTGTACCGGACGCTAATACAGCCTGAACGATTTGACTACCTGTTCTTACAGCTCGTGCATCATTTGTAATTAAGCCATAAATACCAAACAGCGCACCTAAACCAAATTGAGTTTTACCGTCGCCCATTTCCGTGAATATATCGCTAAACAATTTGTTACCTCCGCCTCTTTTATAAAACTTGTCAGATTCTTGCCATGTCTTATCATCTGTAACAACAAGAGCTGCAGTTGTCGTGGCAACAGTTAAGTAAAGCGGAATTTTATTCTCACGGAATGTTACTTGAAAATATTTTGACCAATCACCCGGGATGTTTGTTATCATCTCATGCCATTCAGGCATTTTATTAAAATTAAAAGTTCGCGTAGTAGAGGAATCTTTCTCCATTATACTTTTTTGAGAAGTGCTGTCCGGAGTAATCGTTGATTGGGGAAAGGAAGAAATATTTATAGTAATAATGATTGCTAATATTTCTAAATAATAATTTCTTCTAAAAAACATTCTAAGCCTTGATTAAATGGGAGTGCAATAATAAAAAAGTCAATGTGGAATACGCAAATACTGAGAATCTTTTTTTTCTCTTTTAAATATATAATTACCTTTTACTTTTCTACTTAACCCGTTCACAGTAGTATTCGGAAATATCCCGATTCTTCTTATTTGAAAAAGATCTTCGTGTAAACCAAGCGGTGCATTATCGGTCGCATAAACCAACTTATAACCGGTTTCCCGCGCAATCTTTTTTACTTCTTCATTACAATTTCCATATGGATACGCAAACGATTTTATTTCTTTTCCTAATTTTTCTTCCAGTATTCTTTTTGATTCTGCTAATTCTTTTTTGGCTTCTTCATATGAAATTTTTGTCAAATCTGCATGCGAGAGAGTATGGGAACCAAATTCAATCCCATAATTTTGCATTTCAAGAATTTGCTCTTTATTCATCATTTGTAATTTCGGCTCGTTACTTTTTGAATCCCATGAATTATATTCCAATCCAGCAACTAAAAATATAATTGCTTTAAAACCGTATTTCTTTAAGATAGGAAATGCTAATCGGTAATTATCTTCATAACCGTCATCGAAAGAAATAATAACATATTTTCCTTCATAGCGGTTCTTTTTTAATTCAAGAGCTTCTTCAAAAGTGATAGTCCGGAAGTTATTTCTTTTAAGATAGTTCAAGTGTTTATCGAATTGTTTTGCCGTAACATAAATACCGTGTTTGCCTGCTTCATCTAAACTCTCAATAATTCTGTGATAATAGATTATCGGAATTTCTCTTCTAAAGTAACGTACTGCTACACTTTGAAAAATAAATTCAAGACGCTCAACATTCTTTTTCAGATTACATTCTTCCCTAACTTTATCTAAAACTTTTTTATCACATTCTTTTTGGTCTAACGATGTTTTTAGACCGTTAACAATTTTTTCAAAATCAAAAACTTTTTCAACTACATCCATATCTCCGAAATTTGTTTCAAGAACAAATTCGAGATTATCCTTATTTACCAAACCTATTGTGCATGCTTCGCCTACAGCTATCAAAGGTTTATTTAGCAGAATTGTTTCAATGGCAATTCTACCCGAGCCAATTACAACCGAGGATTCGTTAATTACATTTTCTAAATTTTCTACAAATCCTCTGAACTCAAACACCGCAGTGAATTTTTGAAATCTCTCCGGAATTACTTGCCCGCCAACGACTTGAAACTTTACATCCTTAAATTCATTTAAGCGAGTTGAAATATATTCTAACAATTTATACGCAAGATCACCTTTCGGCCCTGAAAGCCGTGTAATTAACGAAACGGTTTTCTGTTTCGTACTTCCTTTAGATGGTTTAATAATATCCAGATCAAAACAGTTTCTGAATACTTCGATTTTGTTTGAATCAACCTTAAATACATCAATTAATTGTTCCTTTAATTTTTCACAGATTGGTAATGTATAATTTCCATAACCATGAAATATTTTTCTCGAAAAAAAGGTGGCCTGTCTTCCGTGAATAAATACTATTAATGGAATTTTTGCAAGCTTACATGCCAAGGAAGAGACCCAAGCGCTTGCTCTTGAATGAGCATTTACGATGTGAATATTATTTTCGCGGATAAATTTTCTAAGGAACAAAACATTTTTAATTCTAAAAAATAAAGTGCGTTTTGATAATGGAGCAGAAATATATTTGGCCTGAGTTTTTTTTGTCAGGGTATCCGAGATGATAAATACTTTGTGACCGCGGGAAATTAATTCATCTGCTATTGATACTGCAAACACCTCTGCACCCGTAACTTCAAGTTGTGAAAGTGTCATCAAAATATTCATAGAATTATTTTATTTAGATAATTATTCTATTGTTGAGCAAATACTGTCCGGTGTATCACGGTAATAGATATACGAAGGAAAATTCACCTTAGCAATTTTATATTTTTTCTCAGCACGCTCAAAAAAATCCGAGTCATCACTATAAACTAAATTTTTGAATCCATCTAATTCAAAAAAAACATTTCTTTTCCCGAAAAAGGTCCCGCCGATAACGCATTCTGAAAGATGAATTTCTTTAGTCAAATCATTTTTATCCTTCACATACGGATGCCCGATAATTTCAACGCCGCCGTGGATGAGATCAATATCCGGATGTGTTTCCATGAATTCAACTCGTTGTTTTAAATAATCCGGCTTCCACTCGTCATCACTTCCCAAAAATGCTAAAAGTTTTCCGCATGATGCTAATATTCCTACATTTGTTGCAAGTGGTGTTCGTCTGTTCGAATGTTTCATATATCTAATATTTTCATACTTAATCAAATATTCATCAATGATCTTAAATGTATCGTCCAGGCTTCCGTCATCAACAATTATTAATTCCCAATCTTTATATGTCTGTTTTAGCACAGATTCAATAGATCTTTTTAAGAAGTTTGCACGGTTGAAAGTGGGCATTATAACGGAAACAAACGGCTTATATGATTTGTAAACCTGCATATTAATTTTCTTGCTTTCTGATATTGAGTGAGGCAAATATAGTTTTTTATTGAATGATTTTTTGATTAATTTCATCAACCAAAATTCAAAAAACACAAGATTTTTTTGATGAGTTCTCGCGAACAAAGAGATTATTTTAGCATACTTAAACGCTATGAACGGCAATTCGAAAGTGATGAGTTAAACGATTATAAAATGCTTATCAAACGGCACAAAGACGATGAAGACTTGGATAAACTCTCAATGCAGCGGTTAAAAAAACTTTACGATAAATATCATGTAAATAGAGTAAGAAAAAATTTTGATCAGTTCTTTAAAACTCCACAAACAGATTCCGAAGACCAATCTTCATAATTGATAATTTTTTGGTGAAATAATGAATCAAAAACTTTTACACAGAATTTTTGCAGCAGTTGTATTTATCATTGCAGCATTCACATATTTTTCCACTATGCAGCCAACGGTTTCATTCTGGGATTGCGGTGAATTTACTGCTTCATCATATTTAATGCAGGTGCCTCATCCTCCTGGAACTCCATTTTTTCTTATCATCGGCAGATTATTTTCCATGATTCCCTTCGCTGACAATATTGGATTTAGGGTTAATACTGTTTCCGTTTTAGCGAGTGCATTCACAATTTTATTTTTATATCTGGTAGCTGTGAAAGTAATTCAGAGCTATAGAAAAAAGGAACTCGAAAATTTATTTGATGCGTTTGCACTTTATATTTCTGCTGCAATAGGTGCACTATCTTTTGCTTTTAGTGATACATTCTGGTTCAACGCTGTTGAATCAGAAGTTTATGCAACATCAACTTTTTTTATCGCATTCGTTGTTTGGCTGATGGTTGTTTGGAATGAAAAAGCAGATGAACCCGATAGTGAAAAATATTTAGTATTCATTTTTTATTTGATTGGCCTCTCAACCGGCGTTCATTTGATGTCGGTACTTGCAATCGTTCCGGTTATGATGACAGTTTACTTTAGAAAATATGTAACAGATGAAAAAATACTTGAAAAAACCGGAATAATTTTTGTTGTTCACACAGTTATTATTCTTGTAGTTGCAGCGATAATTTGGGCATCGCAAACCGACACTGCCAATCCAACACCTGAACAATTCGGAGAACTTGATTCACGTTTTCTGATGATCATGGTTTCCATTACTGCGCTATTTATGGGAGCGTTATATAAAAAAATCTTTCAGAGAAATTCTTTTTATATACCAATTGTTGTTGGCGGTATAGCGCTGATGGTAATTTATCCCGGACTTGTAAAATATTTACCAAAATTTATTTCAATTCTTGGTCAAAATGATTTTAAGATGAACATAATTGCCGGATTAGCAATTCTTGCTGTTGTTGGTTTTGGCGTTTATTGGTCGGGTAAAAAGAGTAAGCCGGTTCTTAATTTAATTTTCAAATGTTTATTTTTTGCAATTGTCGGTTCATCAAGTTTTGCCATGATTATCATCCGCGCAAACCAAGAACCGCCCATAAATATGAATAGCCCAAAAACTTTTACCGAGCTTGAATCTTATATCAACAGAGAGCAGTACGGTGATTTTCCAATCTTCAAAAGAAGATACTCAAACGAACCCCATCAACAAAATATTTATACAGATTATTCCAGCGATCTCGATTTCTTATGGAAGTACCAATTAAATCATATGTTCAACCGTTATGTATTTTGGAATTATATCGGAAGAGAATCAACTTACCAGGATAGCGGAGTTCAATGGAGCGATATGTGGGGTGTTCCGTTCTTCATAGGATTGTTTGGATTGTACTATCACTTCCGTAAAGATTGGAAGATGGCATCTGTGTTTATTATGATGTTCATTTTCCTGGGTTATCTTACTGCGTTCTACCAAAATCAGCAGCAGCCCCAACCACGCGAGAGAGATTATTTTTACGTGGGTGCTTTCTTTGTTTTCTCTTTATGGATTGCAATAGGAATGCATGGAATAATTGAAATACTTAAAGAGAAATTCCAAGAAAAGGGAATCTTAAAACCAATTTTGATCGGCGTGTTTGTTTTAGGAGTTATTGGTGTCCCTGTTAATATGGCAAGAGCAAATTGGTTTGAACATAATAGAGCCCGTAATTATGTACCGTGGGATTATGCATACAATCTTTTGCAGAGTGTAGCGCCAAATGCAATTTTATTTACCAACGGAGACAACGACACATTTCCTTTGTGGTATATTCAAAACGTGGAAGGAGTACGGCGCGATGTACGTGTTGCATGTTTGAGTTTAGTTAACACGCCGTGGTACGTTAAGCAATTAAAAAATACTACACCGTTCGGATCACAAAAAGTTGATATGAGTTTAAGTGATGAAGAAATTGATCATATCGGTCTGCAACGTTGGGACCCAACAGAAATTTCTATTGATTTACCGCCCGATGTTATGAAAGAATGGAATATTACCGACAGCGCCGCGGTTAAAGACAAAAAAATAAAATGGATAATGAAAAATACAGGCCAATCCGGCGATGTTAAATTTATACGCGGACAAGATATTGTTGCATTAGATATCATCATGCAGGCAAAATGGAAAAGACCGGTTTATTTTGCTGTTACATGTTCCGATGACAGTAAATTAAGTTTGGATGATTATATCGAAATGGAAGGAATGGCAATGCGCGTTGTTCCAAAAAAGAATGACATGCCGAGGATCGAGTATATCAATGAGCCTGTATTAAGAAAACAATTGTTTGACCAACCAAGTAATGGATTCAGCAAAGATTATCAACCGGGATTTTTATTCCGCGGATTAAATGATAAAACAATTTTCTTTGATGAAAATCATGAACGCTTAACTCAAAATTACCGTAACGCATTTATGCGCCTAGCACTCCATTACTTGTATAAAGAAAAGAGCAATGAAAAAACAATCAATACGATTGAAGAAATGGAAAAGAGAATTCCGCGTTCTGTAATTCCTATGGATTATAGAATTAAGCACGACATTTCTAAGATTTTATATTCCGCCGGAGATATGAAACTTTACGAGGTATATGCACGCGAAGTTATTACTGAAACAAAAAAACAATTGGAATTAAATCCGCGTGATTTTTCGAGCTGGTATAATCCTTATGATCTCCTACTAACTCATTACGATAATCTTAAAATGTATAAAGAAGCTGTAGCGGTTCTTCAACAATTACAAATTTATGCACCTGGCGATGAAAGCGTTCGTAATCTTTTAAATGAATTTAGAAAGAAAGCGGGAATTGAAGTTTCTGAGGTTGTTCCTAAACAGCTTGATAAAAAATAAATAATCTCCGAGGCGCCCTATAGGGCGTCTCAGTTTTTAAACAACAATTATTTTCTGATCACTATGAACATTCTTATTATAGCACTTTCCGGAATTGGTGATGCCTTAATGTTTACTCCTTCGCTGGAAAAACTTAGCAAAGAAATTCCTACAGCAGAGATAGATGTTTTGGTAATGTTTAAGGGTGTAAAAGATATTTACGATAAACTTCCGCAAATTTCTAAGGTTAGATATTTTGACTTTCTTAACAGTTCTAAACTTAAATCCCTATCTTATATTTTTAAGCTTAGAAATCAATATGACGCTACCATAAATGTTTACCCATCCAATCGTAGAGAATATAACATCATTAGTCGAGTCATAGGAGCAAAAAAAAGATTGGCAATTAAATATCTTCGTAAAGACTTTTTGAATTTCGGGTTCTTGAACAACGTACGTCAGCTGGAAAATGATAATCTTCACAATGTTGAAGAAAACATTTTTCTTTGTGAAAAATTAACAGGCAAAAGATTAAATCATATTCCGGCTCTCAAACTAAATCTTAGAAATGATGATATAGCTTTTGCAAATAATTTCTTAGATGGTAAATCAATTTCCAATGGTGATATAGTAATCGGATTTCATCCCGGTTGTGCAACATTAAAAAATCATGAAAAGAGAAGATGGGAAGCCTCGAAATTTGCAGAACTTGGGAAAAGATTAATTCATGATTACGGTGCAAGAGTATTGCTGTTTGGCGGTAGCGACGAAGAAAATTTGAAAGATATTATTTTTGCGGGGATTGACTCTCGGAATGTTTATTCGGTTAATGCGCAAAGTTTATCAAACAGCGCGGCTGTTATGCAAAGGTGTAATTTATTTATTACTAATGATTCAAGCTTGATGCACATTGCTGCGGCATTAAAACTTAATATTGTAGCTATTATCGGACCGACAAATAAGAATTATATTTATCCTTGGCAAACAAATTATAAAATAGCTTCCCTGGATCTTAACTGTTCACCATGTTTCTATTATTCGCCAAAACCATTAATATGTTCCCGCAACGATTTGAAATTCAAATGCATAAAAGAACTATCGGTTGATTTGGTGTACGAAAAAGCAAAAGAGTTCCTTTCTATAAAATCCGAGCATTAATTGTCTTTATAATTATTTTAATGTTTTGATAATATATTCCGCACAATCATCTATTTCATCAAAACATTTAATTAAACCGGTTCTTCTTTTTTCTTTTATGATTTGTTCTTCCATCAAAGAAACTATTTTCTTCCACATCTTACCGTGACATACAACCGTTTTTTTATCAACCATTCCTTTATTCAAATATTCCCAGACAAGTGAAAGCTCAAGCATAGTTCCTGTTCCGCCCTGAAGAATAATATATGCATCCCCAATTTCCATAAGAGTTTTTAATCTATCAAATAATGTGTGAGTCACAATTTGTTTGGTAAGGTGTTTACTCGCCATTGCATTGTAAATATCTAACGTAACTCCAATTGCTTCTACACCTTTTTCAGTAGCTCCTTTAGAAACCGCATCCATAATACCTTGAAAGCCACCGGAACAAACATTGATTTTATTCTCTGCTAATTTTTTACCGAGTGTATAAGCAATTTCGTATTCGCTCTCTCCTTCTCGAGGTATAGAGCTACCGAAAACAGTCACAAATTTTTTATTGTTGTTCATTAGTATTCCAGAACAGGTTTACCGGCATCAACCCAAGCTGTATAAATTAGCGAAGACAAGCAGAGCGCCGCAGAATTAATTTCATTAATTGTAACATATTTAGTTTTGAACCAGAGCAACCGGTAATATTCTTTATCGAATTTACCGTCGGTTTTACGGGAGGCATAATTATCTGCCGAAAGCAACATCTCTACATAATCGTTTGCTTCCACAATATAATCGAAAATGTAATCTTTAATATATTGAACATAATATGGTTTATTTTCTTCATAGCTATTCTGTATCACATTTAAATATTTATCCACCATATCAATTTCATAACGAGAATGAATTCCTTTCTGCGATGTTAATTGTCCGTTGTAATTAACCGTTGCGTGAAGCGGTTGATGCCCGTCACCAACATAATGCGCTAAGTCGGAAGCATAGAGAAGCACATCATCTTTATTTTTCTCTTTGAAAGCTTTTATCAATCTGAAAAATGTTTCTTCAGTTGCCCACGGAAGGATTCCTTCTTTTGTAACAACTTTCTCATCATATAATTTATTAAGTGAATCACGCGACATAATTACGATACCATCTGTAAACTCTTTATAGTAATCTATATCTATGAAGTGTTTCGGACCCTCTGATTTATCGTCTCTTTTTCTGTTATCGGGATCAACAGAATGATCTGTAATTGCAGATTTGAATTGATCTGTGAATTTCATTTCTGAGGGAAGCAGTTTCATTGCAAATGCTGCAATAGTTTTGTGTCCTTTGTCTCCCCAACCGTAAATAATTAACGAAGACATTAGTAGAATTAATAACGAGGTTGAAAATATTTTTTTCACTTTAGTATCCTTCAGTAGTAGTTATAAGATTAATTTAATTCCCCGCTGATTTCGAGAACCGATTTTTTAATTATAGCAATTGCTTCTTTCAATTGTTCTTCGGTGATAACAAGCGGAGGTGCAAAGCGAATAATATGTCCGTGAGTAGGTTTTGCAAGTAATCCGTTCTCTTTCATTTTTAAGCAAACAGCCCAAGCATCTTTTCCGTTTTTGGGTTTTATAACAATTGCATTGAGCAATCCTTTACCGCGTACCAGTTCAATCATGTCGGATTTAATTTTAGAAATTTCATCGCGGAAAATCTTTCCGAGTCTTTCCGCATTCTCAGATAATTTTTCGTCTTTAAGTACTTTTAAGGCTGCTACGGCAACTTTGCAAGCTAACGGATTTCCACCGAATGTTGAACCGTGCTCTCCCGGTTTTATTACAAGCATAACTTCATCATCTGCAAGAACCGCCGATATAGGCATAGTTCCGCCCGAAAGTGCTTTGCCTAATATTAAAATATCAGGTTTAACATTTTCATGGTCGCATGCAAGTAATTTTCCGGTTCTAGCTAGTCCGGTTTGAACTTCATCAGCAATAAATAAAACATTTTTTTCTTTGCACATTGAATATGCTTTTGATAAATAACCATCATCTGGAACAACTACTCCCGCTTCACCTTGAATTGGCTCAACTAAAAATCCCGCTACGTTTGAATCTTGTAAGGCTTCAGCTAATGCAGTTAAATCATTATAAGGAATATTTATAAATCCCGGTGTGTATGGACCAAAACCTTTATAAGAGTCCGGATCGCTCGACATTGATATTACAGTAATTGTTCTTCCATGAAAGTTTCCATTGCAGACAATTATTTTTGCTTCATTTTCTTTGATTCCTTTTTTATCGTATGCCCATCTTCTGCAAAGTTTTAGAGCAGTTTCATCAGCTTCAGCTCCTGAGTTCATTGGTAATACTTTATCGTATCCGAAAAAATCCGTAATAAATTTTTCATATGGACCAAGACAATCATTATAGAATGCTCTTGACGTAAGAGTTAAAACTTTTGCTTGTTCACAAAGTATCTCAACAATTTTTGGATGACAATGACCCTGATTTACTGCCGAATATGCAGAAAGAAAATCATAATATTTTTTCCCTTCTACATCCCACAAAAAAACACCATCACCCTTTGATAATACAACCGGAAGCGGATGATAGTTATGAGCACCATATTTTTCTTCCAATAAAATGTAATCCTGTACCAGCATGATGTTCCTATATTTGTTAAATAGCTATTTCAAATTTATCATAAAAAATTTACACTTACGAAGTACGGAAATTTGAAAATGCAGTTATTAATGTAAATTTTATTTTCTTACAAGATGTTTTGAGGAAAATGAACTTAAAAGAAAATATTACTAAGCACGCGGCGGCACATTAAGCCATTGGTCAATTGTAATTTTTAAGAAGTGTATATTTATTGGTTTAGCAATATAATCATCCATTCCAGCTGCGAGACACTTTTCTCTATCTTTCATACTTGAATGTGCCGTCACAGCAATTATAGGTATTTTAGAAAAATTGCCGGCTAATTCACGTATTTTTTTTGTAGCTGTTATCCCATCCATATCAGTCATTTCAACATCCATCAAAGCTAAATTAAATGCACCTGATTTAATTGCTTCTATTGCATCATGCCCTGTAGAAACCGCTTCTACCTCATATCCAACTTCACGCAGTATTTTGAGTTCAAGATTTTGACTTATAGGGTTATCTTCAACCAATAATAATTTCTTTCTACTTAGAGGTTCTATTTTTTCTTCGATTTGTTGAGTTATTATACCATCGCCTGTTTGTGTTTGTCCCAACGAAACTTTCTCGGGAGTATGAAAATGCTGGTCAATATTTACATTTGGCTGTAATTTTATTTTGACTGTAAAATAAAATTTGCTTCCCAACCCTATTTTACTCTCAACATTAATTTCACCGTGCATCAACTTTACAAACTCTTTGGAAATCATAAGACCAAGTCCGGTACCCTCCTTTGAACTTTTTTTACTTCTTACTTGGATATAAGGTTCAAACAAGGTAGAAAATTTATCGCTTGGTATCCCAACTCCGGTATCTTCAACGGCTGTTAATAATTCTACATACGTTTCGGTTTTTTCCTGAACAGATACGCTAAGAGTAATTCTTCCGTGTTCAGTAAATTTAATTGAATTACTTAATAAATTGAGAAGAATCTGTCTATACCTTGTTGGATCACCGTATAATTTATTGGGGATTTTACTATCAACATTTTTTTCTATAGTTAAATCCTTAGCTTTAGCTGCTTGAGCAACAATAGAAAATGCCTTATTAATCTCATCTTTAATATTAAATTCTATTTCATCGAGCTCCATTTTACCTGCTTCAATTTTAGATATATCAAGAATATTATTAATTATATCAAGGAGAGATTCTGCAGCTAAATGGGCATCCCTGGCAAACAATTTAAGTTCATCTTTATTTTCAAAAAGATCATTTTCAATTAAAGTAAGAAATCCCATTACGGAATTCATTGGAGTTCTGACTTCATGACTCATACTTGCTAAAAACTTTGATTTGAAATTACTTTCTTGCTGAGATTTTTTAGCAGCGGTTTCTGCTTTCAATTTCTCAGTTCGTAACGCATCAAGAGCATTTTGTTTTTCATTCTCTGCATGAACTTGCTGAGTTATATCTTGTAAACTTCCTTCGTAAATATTCAATCCGCTTTCTTCATCTTCGTTAGTTCTAACATTCATACGGACGGTAATTTCGTCTCCATCTTTCTTCTTAAACGGTACGCGGAAGTTTCTAACTTTGCCCTGTTTCTCAAGAAGTTTGGTTAATAATTCCCAATCGCTTTTTCTTTGCAGTACATCAGTTTGTATTACTAATTTTTTAATTTCATCTTCGTTTGTATAACCGAGCATTTTAATCAATGCTGGATTTATTGTCGAAAAATTTCCCTCGCGGGTTAATTGAAAAATTCCTTCAGCTGAATTTTCAAATAAATTTCTAAATTTTTTCTCGGATTGTGAAACTTCAAAGGTGCTTATAACAGCTTCTTGTCTAAATTTATAATTGATATAACTTGCAACGATGGCCATTATACTTATTACAATTACCAAGAAGATAGATTCAAACATATTGGGCAGTATTGTAATACTCTTACTGTTAAAAATAATTGAGATTGTAAAGACAACGTTGTAATAGATAGCGACTATTATCTGATTGGATACTTCCCAGCTTAGAAATAAAGCCGCAATAAAAATGATTAAACTAATTATATGCGAATTAAAAATTATAGTAGATGGTATGAGATAGATCATCACGCCAAATGAAACTATTATAGAAAGAAGAAGAGTATGAATTAATATTACAGGGTGTTTTTTCCCAATTTTAAAATTGGAAATAACTAAAAGTAGAAATGCAACTATTATTGCTGAAAGGCGTGAAATATAAATCTCAACAAGATGAGACTTTGCTTGAGGCCACTGGACTTCCAAGATCATAGCTAGAACCCCAGCCACAGCGGTAAATTTCGCTAATGCTTGGAATGGGTCTATTAAATTACGTTTACTCTCTTCTCGAAAATATTCGAATCTTTTCCTTTCAAGAGTATTCTTAAATTTATTTTCGCTAATCACAGCATTTAATTAGTTTAAATATGGTATAATAATTTTCGTAAATTTTGGACAAATTAGTTAGATAATGTATCTTATCAATGCAAAATACTTCACTAATTTCTTTTAATCTGAAGGCTTAAATAAATAAAATTCGCTAAATAATCAAACTTTATTAAGGTAAGCAGGCTTATATGCTAGAGTTTTTATATCAGTTAGATGTAAAATTATTATACTTTATTAATCACACACTCTCTAATTCGTTTTTTGATAGGTTATTTCCTTTTATAACTGAAGTAAAAAACTGGTATATAGCTTACATAATATTATTTTTAGTTCTGATTGTAAAAGGCGGTAGAATTGGAAGAATGGCTGCAGTTGCTATGATTTTGCTAATTGTTGCTACAGATCAATTCAGCAGTTTCTTTTTAAAGAGTCTTGTGGGAAGAATTAGGCCGTGCAACGTCTTTCCGGATTTGAATGTACTTGTTACTTGTACTGAATCATTTTCTTTTCCGTCTTCGCACGCAGTAAACAATTTCGGTGTCGCAATGTTCTTTACAAAAATTTTTCCTAAATATAGATGGGCTTTTTTTATAGTAGCAACTTTGATGGCTTTTTCAAGACCTTATGTGGGTGTTCACTATCCGTCAGATGCTATTGGAGGTGCATTAATTGGAATATTTTTTGGTTATATATTTGCAATTATTTTAAAATACTTTGATAATTATTTTTCACAAAGACATACTAAAATTACTAACAAGTACGAACGTATCGAGTTCAAATAACATAAGAGAGAAAATGAAAACTAAACTTGAAATTGCAAAAAATTGGTTACCGCGTTACACTGGAACAAGTATTGACGGTTTCGGCGATTATTTGTTATTAACAAATTTTCAAAATTATGTCCTAAAATTTGCTGATATATTTAATTGCGATGTTCAAGGTTTGGGTGGACCAATGCAATCTGCAACAAATGGTGCCGGACTCTCTATAATAAATTTTGGGATTGGATCTGCCAATGCCGCAACTATAATGGATTTACTTGTTGCGCGTGAACCCAAAGGTGTTTTGTTCCTTGGCAAATGCGGCGGATTAAAAAACTCTACCGAAATCGGGCATTTCATTTTGCCGATTGCCGCTATTAGAGGTGAAGGAACAAGTAATGATTATCTTCCACCTGAGGTCCCTGCTCTTCCTTCATTTAAGTTACACAAATTTGTTTCAGATAAAATTATTTCAAGAAATATTGAATACCGAACCGGTGTAATTTATACAACAAATCGCCGTTTGTGGGAATGGGATGAAGATTTTAAAATTTATTTAAGAAAGCTGGGTGCTATTGGAATTGATATGGAAACAGCAACAGTCTTTATTGTCGGTTATGCAAATCAAATTGCGCGTGGCGCTCTATTACTTGTTTCCGATCTTCCAATGTTTCCGGAAGGAGTAAAAACTGAAGAATCTGATCGTGCAGTCACTCAACAGTTTGTTGATATGCATTTAAATATCGGCATTGAAGCAATGACTGAAATAGGCAGTAAAGGTGAAGCAATAAAACATTTCACGTTCTAAATTCTTGGCATTGATATTGAATCCATTATAAGTGAAAAATGAGAAACATGGTTAATGTTATACGAATTTGAATTAATTCTAAACAATTATTCGTACTGAGTGAACATAATGCGTAGTAATAAATAGACAATGTTAGAAAGGGAATAAAAATGAAGATCTTTATGAAAAGTGTTTTTTTAGTTTTGATTGTTGTTATATCCGGATCAAATATTTTATTTGCGCAGAATGAATCCGAGAATGCTGTAAAATCAACTTTGAACAAATTGTTTGAATTCAGTAAATCAAAATCATACGAAAAAGCCGCAGCCTATATTGCGTACGAAGGTGAAGATAAGGACCGTATAGGAAAAGAATCTTTCAATGCAGCAAACAAAGATGAATTAAACCTGGTGAAACGAACATTAAAAAAGATTTCAGCTTTATTAGAAATTTCAAACAAACACGAGTTCGGAAAATTTTCGACAGGCCAAACAGATGGAAAAGATATTTTCTCGCTTGAGATGGAATATTTCAGTAACGATCAGAAAATAATTGAGACGTATTCTTTTATTAAAACTGAAAAGGGATTTTTACTTATCAGGTAATTCTTATTAACACGGCTATTTTTTTAGAGGCTGTATTTCACTTCCCTTTTTCACTAAAGTAACTCCAATTAGTATTACAATTGCTGCAAGTACTATCCACAATGATATTTTCTCATCCAACACCAACCAGCCTAAAAATAATGCTATTACCGGATTTACATATGCATAAGTCGCTACTAATGAAACCGGAAGATGTGCAATTGCATAAACATAAGAACCGTAACCTACTAATGATCCAATAATTACTAAATACAGATAAGAATAAAAACTAGAATTTGTAAAATGGAATTTACTTCCTTCTCCTAGAATTAATCCTAAAACTGTTATAACAATTCCAGCAATAATCATTTGTACTGCTGCACCCATTAATGGATGTACGCTAACTTTTTTGTATTTCGAATAAAGTGTTCCTGCCGACCAGAGAAAAACTGCAAACATCAAAGCTATAACACCGCCAAAGTATGATGGGTCTAGCAATTGGACAAAATCTTCACCGAAAATAATTCCAATACCTGCTAATCCGAGTAAAAGCCCAAGCAAAACAGTTGGATTTATTCTTTTACCTTGCGGAATTATTGCATCAAGTCCAACCACCCAAAACGGCACGGTTGTTATTAATAATGCTGTTAATCCGCTTGGCACCCATTGTTCTGCAAATACCACAAAAACGTTTCCGCCTCCTATCAATAATAACCCAATAATGCCAAGATGTATTAGATCATTTTTACTTGGTAATTTATATTTTCTTGATAACAAAATTATGAAAAGTATCGGTCCGGCAACTATCCAGCGAAGCCCTGTAAATAAAACCGGTGGTAAATTTTCTACACCTATTCTAATAGCTAAATACGTTGTTCCCCAAATAATATAAATTGAGAATAATGCAATATATGCCCGAGTGTTTTTTTCTTTGTTCATAATTAATCTTTCAAAAAGAGCTGGAAAGATAATATTTTTTCTTGAAGCGATGAATGAAAATTAATTGTCTGTCTAATTTTTATAAAAAGAAAATCGAGATTAAAAATTTTGTAACTTCCCATCAAAGTTGTAAAACTATTTGCGAGAATAATTTTTTTTATGAACGTTCTTAAAAACATATTTGATAATTTTTCGAAAGAAAACGAGAAAGAATTCATAGAAGAAATATTATCAACGAAAAATTTCAAACTCGGAAGAATAATTTCGGAAGGTCATGCTTCATCATCTAATTTTTGGTATGATCAGGATAAAAATGAATTTGTTCTCCTTCTAAAAGGAAAAGCTAAATTGAGTTTTGAAACCGGGGAAAAAATTGAATTGAATCCCGGCGATTATATGATTATTAATGCGCATCAAAAACACAGAGTTGATTGGACAGATCCCGATCAAAAAACTTTTTGGTTAACTATATTTTACTGATGAATTATGATTAGAAAAATTTTCTTTACGTTTATTCTGCTTTTCAACCTTTCAACATTAAATAAAGCGCAAATCCAATCGCCTGGTTTAGGCGGTTCATTACACATCGGAAGCATCAGCGGAAATTCTCCATCAATTTCAAGTTTGGGCGGATCTGTTTTTTTTGATTTCTATCCTTGGTTTGAAAATGTTGTTTCATTCCGGGCATCATTTACATATTCACAAATGGTTGAAAAATTTCTTCCGGAAAACCGTTCCGGAAAATATTATCCTTTCTTAAAAATTTATTCACTCAAAGGTTTTTTCCGGCAAAATTTTCCATCACAGGTTTTTCTTGAAGAAGGAGCAGGACTTATTTATCTCAATGATAGAACTTTCAGCGATGTAAATGTTTGGGAAGTAGGTGCCGGCTTTAGTGCATTAGCCGGATACGATTTTCGGAAAAATTATTCGAATGGTTTTTCTCTCAGCTTAGGAGTTGATTACGGAGTGACTTTCACACATACAACAGCAAATTATTTTTTAATCTTTCTCCAAACTCAATATTATTTTTAAACATCACTACAGCTTATACAGATCTCTCATCAGCTCTTCAAATTGCTGAAAGTACAATGCTTGCTCAGGATCGCTCAAAGCCTTTGGCGGATCAGGATGAAACTCAATCATAATTCCATGAGCGCCGACTATTTTTGCCGCTTTTGCAAGAGGAATTACTTTATTCCTTTCACCAACAGCATGCGATGGATCAACAATAACCGGAAGGTGAGTTAATTCTTTCAATACCGGAATGGCACTTAAATCAAGTGTGTTTCTTGTTGCAGTTTCAAATGTTCTAATTCCGCGTTCACACAAAATTACTTGTCTGTTCCCCTGTGATAAAATATACTCCGCCGCATTCAGTAACTCATCAATCGAGGCCATCAACCCGCGCTTCAGCATTACAGGTCTGTGCGATTTTCCAACTTCTTTAAGCAATGCAAAGTTCTGCATGTTGCGCGCACCAACCTGCAGTATATCTGCAGTTTTTGCAACTTCAACTACATGTTCGGTATCAAGAACCTCGGTAATAACCGGCATCTCATAATATTTACCCGCATCAGTTAAAAATTTTAAAGCATCTAATCCTAAACCCTGAAAACTGTATGGAGAAGTTCTTGGCTTAAAACATCCGCCCCGCAAAATTTGTGCGCCATTCTCTTTTGCTTCAAGTGCACATTTTAATATCATCTCTTCCGATTCTACTGAACACGGACCGGCAATTACAACAAAATTATTTCCTCCAATAACAACATCTTTAACTTTGATGATTGTGTCATCGCTTTTGTATTCACGGCTTGCAAGTCGGTAACTTTTTGATTTTGATTTTTTTACCGGCTGAATTTCTGTCTTAGTTTTTTGTGTGTTTGATGCTGGCTCAGATTGTTCATTCAAAATATTTGGATATTCTAATTTTGTACGTTCAAGTTCTTGCGATGGATAACTGCCCAAAACTTTCATAAATCTTGTATGCTGTCCTAATTCATCCAAAACTTGTTGGACTACCTCACTTGTAATGTTACCTTCAAAATCTAAATAGAACATTTCTTCCCAAGGATTTCCAATGATTGGCCTGGATTCTAGTTTTGTTAAATTCACATTAGATTTTCTGAATACGTTCAACGCTTCAACGAGAGAACCTGGAGTGTGTGATGTTGCCATAACAATAGATGTTTTACATGGGATACGGGAATCAACTTCGTTAGGTTTGCGAGAAGCAATTAAAAATCTTGTAAAGTTTTCTGATTGATTTGCTATATCTGTTTTTAAAATTTTCAATCGGAAAAGTTTTGCTGCCTCTTCACTTGCAATCGCCGCATATGTTGAATTACCTTCTTCCTTTACTCTCTGAACTGACATGGCAGTATCATCAAAATATTCAATGGATACATTTGGAATCGTTTCTAAAAATTTACTGCATTGTGCGGCGGCTTGATAATGAGCATAGACTTTTTTGATTTTTCTAAACGAAATCTCATCACTTGCAACAAGACAGTGTCTTACTTGAAATTTTTCCTCACCAACAATTGATAAAGTTGTATGAAGAAGTAGATCATAAACTTCATTGATCCCGCCTGACGTAGTATTTTCAATCGGTAACACTGCAAGATCAGCTTCCCCTTTTTCTACTGCTTCAACTACTTCATCAAATCTTTTCTTAGATACAAAATTTAGATCAACATTGCGATGAGTAAAATATTTTTGTGAGGCGAGGTAACTGTAAGAACCTTCGATACCCTGAATAGCCACAGTAATAGTTTTTTTCTTTTCCCCTTTGCCATTCAATCTCGTCTGAACATAATTTTGCTGAAGCCGAACGGAGTCTTCAATTATTTCATAAAAAACCTTGGTAAGAAAATGTGAATCCAATCCTTCTTTTTTACCTATCTTAATCAAACGGTTTAATAGTTCAGATTCTCTTTGCTTATCTCGTATTGGTTTTTGGGAATTTTCCTTAGTTAGAATTACTTCCTTACTCAATTTTCTTCTATCGGCAAGTAATTTAATCAGCTCTGAGTCCAACTGATTAATTTTCTCTCTTAATCGTGAAATATTCTCTTTTTTCTTCTTTCTCATTGCTATTATATATTAAACTTAGAAATTGTGGGTCGAAGGTATAAATTTTTTAGCGTTAAAAAAAGCCGATTTAAGTTTATTTTTAACGTTTGATTGACTAGAAATTAAATAGTTGCTAATTTTGAACTGGATATAAATCTCCGTTATTCTATAATTCATAAGCCTCAGTTTAGTTTATCATATAGGAGGTTAATTATGGTAAATCAATCCCGCCGCGACTTTCTTAAAACAGCCGCACTTGCCGGTACAGCAATTACCGGGCTATCATCAAAAACAAAAGCAGCACCAAAGAATATTTTATCTGAAGATCGAATGGGTGTATTAGTTGATACCACTGTGTGTATTGGATGCCGTAAATGTGAATGGGCTTGTAAAACAGCTCACGATTTAGAAACACCTTCTATCGAAGCTTATGATGATAGAAATGTTTTTAAAACAATGAGACGACCCAATTCAAAATCATTAACGGTTGTGAACGAATACAAAAATTCTGTTGAAGAAAAATTTCCAATTAACGTAAAAGTACAATGTATGCACTGCGATCATCCGGCATGTGTCTCTGCATGTATAGTCGGTGCTTTTTCTAAGCAAGAAAACGGATCGGTAATTTGGGATACTGACAAATGTATCGGTTGCCGCTATTGTATGGTTGCTTGCCCATTTCAGGTTCCGGCTTTCGAGTTTGAGAACGCACTTAAACCGGATATCAAAAAATGTGATTTCTGTTTTGAAAGAACTAAAGAAGGAAAACTTCCTGCTTGTACGGAAATTTGTCCTGTTGAAGCTGTAACCTATGGACGAAGAGAAGATCTTGTTAAAGCCGCTCATCAAAAAATCAAAAACTATCCTGATCGTTATATCAATCGTGTATTTGGTGAATATGAAGTTGGTGGAACATCGTGGATATATTTAGCAAGCAGAGAATTTGAGAAATTAGATTTTCCGAAACTCGGAAAAGATCCAGCACCCGGAGTAAGTGAGGCAATCCAACATGGAGTCTTCGCATACTTTGTACCACCTGTTGCGCTTTATGCTTTGCTCGGCGGTGTTATGTGGATTAATAAAAACAAAAAGAAATCCGAGAATGAGGAGATATGATTATGGAAGATTTAAAACCTACACCAATGAAGAAAAAATATTTTACACCTGTTGTTATCGGATTAGCAGTTTTAGTTCTAAACGGATTGATGTTTTTACTTGCCCGATTCATTTTCGGAATCGGTGCAGTAACAAATCTCGATAACCAGCATCCGTGGGGCATTTGGATCGGTCTCGATGTAGCTGCAGGAGTAGCACTTGCTGCAGGCGGATTTACTACTGCTGCTTTAGGACATATCATGCACAAAGATCAATACCATGCGATCATACGCCCGGCCTTATTAACTGCAGCACTTGGATACACATTTGTTGCCACAAGTGTTATGATTGATCTCGGTCGTTACTACTATATTTGGCATCCGTTTATTATGTGGAACGGAAACTCGGTTCTTTTTGAAGTTGGTATCTGCGTAATAATCTATTTAGCAGTTCTTTATATAGAATTTTTACCAATCGTTTGCGAAAGATTTATAGGTAGAGTAAAACTTCCCGGATTTTTAAAATCATTAAATAATCCATTAGATAAAGTTTTACGAATCCTTGACAAAGGATTGGATAAGACAATGTTCATTTTTATTATTGCCGGAGTCGTACTTTCTTGTTTGCACCAATCATCGCTTGGAACCTTGATGGTCATTGCCGGACCGAAGATGCATCCGCTCTGGCAAACACCCATTCTCCCCTTACTCTTTTTGCTCTCTGCTATTTCTGTTGGATTGCCAATGGTAATTATGGAATCATTAATAACATCAAAATCTTTCAGCTTAAAGCCTGAGATGCATATTCTGTCTAATCTTGGAAGCATGGTTGCACCTTTGCTTGGAATTTATTTAGCATTTAAAATCGGCGACATGGTAATTCGTCAAACTTTTGTTTACTTAACAACATTTAATGCTGCAAGTGTAATGTTTACTGTAGAATTATTATTCGGTGTGATTATTCCCTTGAGAATGTTTATGTCACGGCAGGTAAATAAATCACCGCTTGGATTATTAATTGCTTCGTTTCTTGTAATCTTTGGAGTTTTTCTGAATCGCCTGAATAATTTTTTAGTTGCTTACACTCCGCCGTATGAAGTTCATTCTTATTTTCCTTCCATAGGAGAAATTTCAGTAACAGTCGGTTTCATAGCATTTGAAATTCTCTTGTTCAGAATTGCAATAATGATTTTCCCGATTGTAAGTGTACCCAATACATCGGTCCAAAGAACAAAATATTCTATCCGCGGAGGTGCACAATGAAAACGAGAATGCTAATTTTATTTATTTTCTGTGCGCTCATAGTCAATGCACAAACTCAAAAAAAAGTTCACCCAAATCTTAATGGAATAACTTGTAAAACCTGTCATTCATGTGATATTCCAACAAAAGAAAATCCTTGCGTGATACCTTGTCCACGTGAGAAAATGATTTCAATAGATCAATCACCGGAAGAAGGGCCTTCGGTTTTAACGATAGATAAATTTAAAAAGCAGACTGATATTTATGCACCTGTAATATTTTCTCATCGCCTTCATGCAGAAATGAGCGGTATGTCCGGCGGATGTAAAATGTGTCATCATTATAATCCACCAGGACAAGTTATTGGATGTTCTGATTGCCATGAACTTATTCGTAAACGTACAGATGTTAGTAAACCTGATTTGAAAGGTGCATATCACCGTCAATGTATGGAATGCCATCGTTCATGGAGTGGAAAAGTTGAATGCGAATCATGCCATGTATTAAACGGTAAAAAACAGGATATAGATTCCAAGACTTTAGTTGCCAAAAGCGAAAAACGAATTCATCCAAAAATAATAGCTCCGACTATCTTAAAATTTAATACACCAAAAGCAACCGGAAAGATTGTTACTTTTTATCATGCTCAGCATGTTGATTTGTTTGGTTTAGAATGTCAGAGCTGCCATACCAATGAAAGTTGTGTTAAGTGTCATGCAAAGGATAAAACTGCTTTACTAAAAGCTAAAACGACCGAACAAAAACACTCGGTTTGTTCAAGTTGTCATAACACAAAACAAAACTGTAACAGCTGTCATTCAAATTCAGTTCAAGAAGGATTTAATCATGCAACAAAAACCGGATTTGATATTTTAAAGTTTCATGGAAAAGTTGCATGCAGTATTTGTCACACCGAAAAAGGAAAATTCACCGGATTGAATTCTGAATGTATAAATTGCCATGGCAAATGGACTCAGGAAAATTTCCAGCATAAAGTGACAGGTGTTATTCTGGATGAAACACACTTAACATTAGAATGCAAAGATTGTCATCAGGAAAAGAATTATTCTAAACCTATTTGCTCCGGCTGTCACGAAGATAAATCATTCCCGAAAAATGTTCCGGGTAAATTAATTAAGAAGAACGGATGATGCTTGCTAGAAAAATATTTGGGAAGATTAGTTTAAAACTAATCGGGGTTGTTAGCGCAACAGCAATAATAATAATTGGTGTTTATTCATATTTCAATGTTACATCGCAAAGCGATGTTTTGTTGACTGAGGTAGAACGCCACGCTAATCAATTGAGTGAATCCGTGAAAAATTCCACTCGCTATGTTATGTTATTGAATCAACGTGACCATATTCAGGAAATGATTAACAGAATCGGGAAAGATCCGGCAATAGATAATGTTCGAATTTTGAATAAAGAAGGAGAAATAATTTACTCTGCACATCCGGAAGACATTGGTAAAATGCTGGATAAACAAGCTGAAAGTTGTTATGCATGTCACGCAGAAAATAAAGCATTGGAAAAATTACCGATTCAACAGCGCACAAGAATTTTCAAAACTCATTCCGACTCTTCACGAATACTTGGAATTATTAATCCCATCTACAACGAGAAATCTTGTTCCCAAGCCGATTGCCATGCACATTATGCAAATGCAAAAGTTCTTGGCGTTCTTGATATTACAATTTCACTTTCTGAAGTTGATGAGCAGATACATCAAAACGAAATACGTGAAATTTTATTTGCGGTTATAGCAATTACTGCAATTGGTTTTATAATTGGATTTTTTGTAAAACGCTGGGTTGATCATCCGGTTAGAGAATTAGTAAGCGCTACAGACCAAGTAGCTGCTGGTAATTTAAATTATATTATCAAAAATTTAAGTTCGGATGAATTAGGAACACTTGGAAAGTCATTTAATAATATGATTAAAAAACTTGATGAGACAAGCCAACAGTTATATCAATCAACAAAGATGGCCTCATTAGGACAGTTAGCTGCGGGTGTTGCACACGAAATAAATAACCCATTAACCGGTGTTCTAACCTACAGCAGTTTTTTGTTGAAGAGAACAAAAGACAATCCGCAGATGCAGGAGGACCTTAATGTAATTGTACGCGAGACTATGCGTAGTCGTGAAATTGTCAAAGGATTACTTGACTTTGCTAGGCAATCCACACCAAAGAAAAGTTCTATTGATGTAAACGATATAATTAATCATGCCATTGCAGTTGTAAATAATCAACTAAAATTGAATAAAGTTAATCTTGTAAGAGAATTTGATCCATCACTTCCAAAAATTACTGCAGATGCAAATCAGATTCAGCAGGTCTTCCTAAATTTATTTGTAAACAGCATTGATGCTATCGGTCAAAACGGCGGTTCACTAACTATTAAGACATCGCAAATCAGTTTATCGCCTAGAGGAATAACCCAAATTAAAAACTCTGTTTGTTCAAAGAACCACAATTTGATGGATAGTGAACATAAAATTGGCGGCATGGCATCTCTAAGAATGAAAATTAAATCAACAGATAACGAAGGATTCGTTAACATTGATCCGGTTTACGGTAGCCATCGTCACTACTTTGGAATTGCATTCGATAAAAACAATAATGTTAATCTTGCCTGTCCGGTTTGCGATATTTCATTAATAGATAAAAATAGTAAATGCCACGAGTGCGGCGGACCGATTTATAAAATTCAAATACCAAATCAAGGATTTATCGAAGGATGTGCTTCATTTAAAGATGATTGGCAGAAATGGGATTTTGTAGACCGTGCAGGCGAAAGAAAATTTGTTGAAATAAATGTGACGGACACCGGCTGTGGAATTCCACCCGAAAATTTGAATAAAATTTTTGAGCCGTTTTTCTCAACTAAAGGACAACGCGGAACAGGATTGGGTCTTTCAGTAATTTGGGGAATAATTGATAATCATAACGGTTCAATTACTGTTGAAAGCAAAGTTAGTGAAGGTACAACTTTTTCAGTACGATTACCCCAGAACGATTTATTAAGAAGTATTTAATGAAAGAAGAAGCGAAGATATTAATTATTGACGATGAAGAAGTAGTTATTAACTCAATCTCCAAAATTGCAACATTGGAAGGATATTCGGTTGATTCTGTTCTTGATGCGTTTTCAGGTCTGCAAAAAATTTCTTTATCAAAATATGATTTAATTATTTGCGACATCATGTTACCCGGGATGGACGGATTTCAATTTTTAGCCGAGTTGGAATCCAAACGAATCGAAACACCTGTTGTAATGACTACCGGTTATTCAACAATTGAAAATGCAGTTAAATCGCTTTACACCGGAGCGATTGAATTCATTCCTAAACCATTTACAGTTGATGAGATGATTAGTGTGATCTGTCGCGGATTGAGATATAATTCAATTATGAAATTAAAAAAATCAAATGATGACTCAATTTTAATCGTTCCATGTCCTGCAAAATATTATCGCCTGGGTTACTCGGGTTGGATGAATAAAGAACACGACGGATCAGTTCTTATAGGTGCTACAGATTCTTTTATAAAAACTATTGATCTGATAAAAAAAATTGAGCTACTTAGTGTGAATGAAAAATTAACACAGGCAACTCCGGCAGTAAAATTCGAAACCGTAGATGGTTTAGTCCACCAATTATATTCCGTTATAAGCGGTATCATTTTGGACAGTAACGATAGACTGATGGATGAACCAGAGTTATTGGAAAAAGATCCTTATTTCGATGGATGGATTTACCGACTTGTTCCAACAGAACTTGATTATGAAATGAAATTATTAATCCCATGCAGTTCAGATAGATCTTAAGTTTATTAATTAAGGAGAATTATTATGCCTCTCTTCATTTTAGCAGTAATCATTTTTATCATCGCTGATGTTATAATAAGATTCGCAATTAAAAAAGTTAATGAGAAGAAACTTCGCAAAGAACGGGAAACTATATTGGAAGAAAGTATAAACATTGATTTTAGCAAAGAAGCAGTTTCTCTCAAACGGGCTGAAGTAGCAAATCCAAAAGCAAAAATCTTGTGTGTTGATGATGAGAATGTAATACTCGACAGCTTTCGTAAAATTTTAGTTCTTGATGGTTATACTGTTGACACAGTCAGTTCAGGTCCGGAAGCAATAAATCTAATTAAATCTCATCACTACGATTTTGTTTTTACTGATTTGAAAATGCCTGAAATGGATGGCGTTGAGGTTACTAAAACGGTTAAATTTTTACGACCTGATATAGATGTAATAATCATCACCGGTTATGCTACGGTTGAAACTGCTGTTGATTGTATGAAACTTGGTGCACTTGATTACGTTCAAAAACCATTTACTGAAGACGAACTTCTTGAGTTCACAAAAAAATCTTTAGTCAAGAGACAAGACAGAATACAAAGACAATTAAAACCGCGCGTACATATAACTCATCTTGCTGAAAATGAAAAAATAAATGTCGGAGAGTTTGCAATTCCGGGCGGGGTTTTTATTTCCGAAGGACATTGCTGGGCAGGAATTTCTCAAGAAGGTGCAGTTAGAATTGGCTTAGATGATTTTGCAAAAAAATTAATCGGCAAGATTGATGATATCGAATTTCCAAATCTTGGAATGACAATAGTGAAAGGACAACCATTGTTCAGTATTAAACAAGGGAAAAAATCTATCCATTTTAATTCACCGGTTAGCGGACAGGTTTCAAAAGTAAATTTAGACCTTGGTGATAATCTCGACGCACTCGACTATTCCACTTACGAAAAAAATTGGGTTTGTGTTATTGATGCCGATAAATTAGATACAGAATTAGCGCAACTAAAAATTGGTAAGAACGCAGTTAATTTTTATCAAGATGAAATAGATAGATATACAAAGCGTATTAAAGACTTCATTAAGAATGGAGATGATAAAAAAGTTAGTTTCGAACTCTACTGGGGCCAGTTACAAAATTTAGATGAAAAAAATTGGTATGTAATAGCTGGTGAGTTTTTTAACAAGTAATATTTTATTCTATAATAAAAGAAAACGAATAACTATTTTTTTTATTTTTTGAACATTGACAAAGTCGTCGGAACTGAATATTTTTTGATCGGACAATAAAGTCTTTTATCTGTGATTTCTTTTTAGAAGTTCTCATTTCTAATAAATTTTGCAGATTTAGAAGAAAAACTTCTCAAATGATTTTGTAAAACTAATAAAAAGCATGTTTTAAGAGTGATATGTTTTGCATGATTTTTGACGCACAGCCTAGTCAATAAAGAAATATTTTATGAAAAAATTTGTGTTTACTCTATTCATTTCTCTTGTGTCTATAACGTCCATTCTTGCACAAAGTAAAGATGATCAAGTTTGTCTTGATTGCCATGAAGATAAAACGCTAACAACGACCCGAAACGGAAAGCAAGTTTCTCTCTTTGTAAACGGTAAATCTTTTGCTGGATCTATTCATGAAGAAATTAGCTGCACTGGTTGCCACTCAGATGTTGACCCTAATAATCTTCCCCACTCCGAAAAATTGAGTAAGGTTAATTGTGCAACTTGCCACGAAACCCCGGTCGAACATTATGAAAGAAGTCTTCATGCAGAAGCTTTAAAGAAAGGTTTAACATTAGCGCCTACTTGCATTTCTTGCCATAGCAAACATGAAATCCTTTCTTCTAAAAATGTAAAGTCTAGAACATATGTAATGAATATTCCGGCACTTTGCGGACAATGTCATAAGGAAGGCACGCAGGTATCGGGAATGGTTAACCCGGAAGAAAGAAAAGTTCTAAGTGATTATTCAGAATCAATACATGGCGAAGGATTATTCAAACGAGGATTAATTGTAACTGCAGTTTGTACAAGCTGTCATACTTCTCACGATATACTGCCTCATACAAATCCTGTATCAACAATAAATCGCAATAACATTGCTAAGACATGTACTCAATGCCATCGTCAAATTGAACAAGTCCACACAAAAGTTATACGCGGATCTCTCTGGGAAAAACAACCAAATAAAATCCCAGTTTGTATTGATTGCCATGCCCCTCACAAAGTACGCAAAGTATTTTATGATGACAGTTTTCCTGATGATAAGTGTATGAAATGTCACGGACAAAAAGAATTAACCAAAGTTGTTGATGGCAAATCAGTTTCACTTTATGTTAATTATGATCAATTTAAAAATTCTGCTCATACTAATAATTCTTGCATCAAATGTCATACAAACATTAGCAATTCAAAAAATCCTGTTTGTTTAAATAGTGGAAAAGTAGATTGTTCTATCTGCCATACAACACAAGTTGATGATTACAACATTAGTTTACATGGACAAAAACATTATCAGGGTGATAAAACCGCTCCGTACTGTGTAGATTGTCATTCAACACATAATGTTCAGTCAAAAAAGAATTTAACATCGCCAACATTTGCTCGGAATGTTCCAGAACTGTGCGGCAAATGTCATCGTGAAGGAAAAAATATTGCCACAGCTTTGGATGAAAGTAAATTAGGAATTGTCGCAAACTATAGAGAAAGTATTCACGGCAAAGGTTTACTTCAAAGCGGGTTGATGGTAACGGCGACTTGCGTTAATTGCCATTCAAGTCACAGGGAATTACCAAGGAAAGATCCGCGTTCAACAATCAATCCAAACAATATTGCTACTACTTGTGCTCAATGCCACCTTGGTGTTTATGAGGAATTTAAAAACAGCATTCACAGTCCGGATGTAACTAAAACCGATCAAAAACTTCCGGTTTGTAACGATTGCCACCGTTCACACGAAATCAATAGAGTTGATCTAAGCGATTTCAGAACTCAAATAATTAATCAGTGCGGAAAGTGTCACGAGAAAGTATCGGAAACATATTTTGATACTTTCCATGGTAAAGTTTCCAAATTGGGATCTGTACGGGCTGCTCGATGTTATGATTGTCACGGTGCACATAATATTCTTCCTGCAAGTAATCCAAAATCAAAATTAAGCAGACATAATATAATTGAGACATGCCAGAAATGTCATCCAAACTCAAACAGAAAATTTGTCGGATATTTAACTCACGCTACTCATCATAACCGTGATAAATATCCCTATCTATTTTATACTTTCTGGGCAATGGTACTTCTTTTAGTAGGAACATTTTCCCTCTTTGGTATTCATACAATAATGTGGTTTACTAAATCATTAAAAGAAAAGAAGAGACACAAGAACGAAAAGAAAAAAGTTAATGAAAATCCTTCTCCTATAGATGAAGATTACGAAAGACAAGATTAGATTTTAAGTTATCCGGTTAACTAATAATTATAAACTGAAAGCAGATATTTATGAATGAACAATTGAACTCAAGTAGAAAATATTATGAAAGATTTGATGCATACTCAAGATTTTTACACATACTTGTAATTACAAGTTTCATCTTACTTGCATTAACAGGAATGATAATAAAATTTTCCGGAACAGGGCTTTTCCAAACAATATCAAAAATGATGGGCGGTTATGCAGTAACAGGTTTTATTCACCGGGTTGCTGCAGTGATAACTTTTATTTATTTCTTTCTTCATATTGGCTATCTATTCCGCAAAAAAAAGAAAAAAGGAGTTCCCTTTACTTATTTCATTTCCGGAGAGAATTCTCTAGTCCCCAATAAACGGGATTTAAAAGAATTAATAGCAACGATGAAATGGTTTTTAGGAAAAGGTTCCAGACCGGAATATGGCAGATGGACTTATTGGGAAAAGTTTGACTATTTAGCTGTGTTCTGGGGCGTTGTTGTTATCGGTTCAAGCGGTTTGATATTATGGTTCCCGGAATTTTTTACTAATCTAGGTCTTCCCGGGGCATTTATAAATATTGCAACAATTATTCACAGCGATGAAGCGCTGCTCGCAGTGGGATTTATTTTCACTTATCATTTTTTCAATACACATTTTAGGCCTGATAAATTCCCGATGGATACGGTTATCTTTACGGGAAAAGTTAGTCTTGATGAATTGAAAGAAGATCGTCCGCGTGAATATGAAACCATTATGCAAGATCCAGAATTACAGAAAAAACTTGGTGGTCCACCGCCGGTATTTTTAAGCAGAGCTGCAAGGATTTTCGGCTTTACAGCTTTAACAACAGGAATAATTTTAATTCTATTGATTATCTATTCTATGATTTTCTTGTATCAATAAAATTCTATTTACGGAGTTGTAATGTTTTCTTTTTCTAAAAAAATAATCTTTACATGCTTGTTATTTTTCTTAATCTTCTTTTTTAATCAAACAATAAATGCTCAAGAATTTAAGTGTGCCGATTGCCATGAAAATGTAATTCAAAAATCCGTTCATAATGATATTATAAGTTGCCAGGATTGCCACCAGAGTATTAAAGATGAAGGTCACATCGAGAAAAAGAATTATCAAAAAGTAAAATGTGAAACCTGTCATGAAGAATATGCAGATCTTGTAAAAAGCGATATACATCATCGTTTAAAAGGAAAAGTAAAAAATCCGCCCGATTGTAAAAAATGCCATGGTACTCATGAAATTAAGACTCCACCCAAAGAGAATAATTTAAAAGTAAAAGAATATTGTTCTAAGTGTCATACAAGTTTAGTTCTTGCAAATCCTTACCACTCAAAAGCAGTTGAAGGAAATAAATGCATAAGTTGTCATAAACAAAACGGCTATACACAACTTACTCAATCTGTTCATAAAAATTTAGAATGTGCCGATTGCCACAATTACATTTCTAATAATCTTGGTAATCATCCCAAGAATGTGGGTGCTACCCAAAAAGCTGATTGTTATCTCTGTCACTCTTCTATAGCAAAAGTTCACAGAGAAAGTATTCATGGAATTTCTCTTAGTGAAGGAATAGATGAAGCAGCCATGTGTTGGAATTGTCACGGCTCGCACGATATTCAAAAGGTCAAAGATCCAAGAAGTTTAGTTTACCCTAAAAATTTGGGAGCTACATGCGGCACATGTCATGATAATCCAAAACTTGTGGAGAAATTTTCTTTTAGTATTAAAAATCCAGGACTTCTTTATTCACAATCTGTTCATGGAATTTTAGTTGCAAAAGGAAGATTAGATGCGGCTAACTGCAGTATGTGTCATGGTGTTCATGATATTAAAAATAAGGTACAGCCGGGTTCAAAGATTTCATCATTTAATGTTCCCGAAACCTGTGGTCAATGCCATGCGGAAATTGCACGTGAATATGAACAGTCTATTCACTGGATCAGAGCGAAAAAGGGTGTCCGTGAAGCTCCGGTTTGTAATGACTGCCATAACGAACATAGTATACATGCTGTTAATACTGTTGATAAAAAGTTAGAAGCAAAAAAACTTCAACAAAAAACTTGTATGATTTGTCACGAAGATCCTCGCATTGCCGAGAGATTTGGAGGTACAGGCGGACAAGCAAAACAATATGAAGACAGTTACCATGGTTTAGCTGTTATGCGCGGTGACAAAGAAGCTGCAATGTGCGTAGATTGCCACAGCATTCATAAAATTTTACCAAAGAATAATCCTGAATCAACAGTTAATGTTGCTAACATAACTGCTACTTGTAAAAAATGTCACCCGAATGCAACCGAAACATTTTCTAAAAGCTATTCACACAAAACATTAGACAAAACTGCTTCTAAAGTTGAGGATGTTGTTTCAACAATTTATTTCTGGCTAATTATTTCTGTTATTGGCGGAATGATCCTACATAATTTATTGATCTACGTTTTTGAAGTAAGGAAGAAACGCAAACATTTAAAAACTGAAATAACTATTCCAAGATTTACAAAGAATGAAGTAATTCAGCATTATCTGTTATTAATTTCATTCATTACTCTATCTGTAACCGGCTTTGCATTAAAATATCATGAAAGTTGGTGGGCAGATTTATTAAGAACATTTGGATTGAATGAAACTGTACGTCAGTACACTCATCGTACGGCGGCAGTAATTATGATTGTATCAGGAGTTTATCATCTTTACTATTTGATCTTTACTCCACGCGGGCGGGATGTATTAATGAATTTACTTCCGCGTATGAGTGATATTACTGAAGCAAGAGATAACATTCTTTATTATTTCAAATTAAAGAAAGAACGACCAAAATTTGATGCTTATGATTATACCGAGAAAGCCGAGTACTGGGCACTTATTTGGGGCACAATTGTTATGGGTGCAACAGGGTTTGTTCTTTGGTTCCCCACTGTTGTTGGAGATTGGGCACCTGTATGGTTAATAAAAGTTAGTGAGTTAATTCATTTTTACGAAGCAATTCTTGCAACGTTGGCAATTGTTGTTTGGCATTGGTTCTTTGTCATCTTCCACCCACATGAATATCCAATGAGTGTAACTTGGATTGATGGTAAAATGTCTCTTCACACTTATCGTCATCATCACGAACGACACTTTAGAAAAGTTATTCTTGAATGGAAAGAATTCAAAAGTGGAATAAGAGATGCGAAAAAAGTCAGCAATGCTACAAATCTTTTCATGTCAGCATTTGAAAAGAAAGGTTTGAACCCGGATTCTATTATTCAACACGAGATAGACAATGATTCTGAACTTAGAATCTGGCTCGAAGAAAAGCTTCAGCCAAAAGAAAAAAAAGGTGAAGTAACAGAGTGATTTAATAATATTCGGAAGTTGCCAATTAATTCATTTTGGGCTATTTTAATAATAAGATTAACAAGTTCTTTTATATAATTCTAATTAATTTGTTTTTATTAAACTCATTTAAGGAGGAAATTAAATGTTGAGAAAATCTTTGATGGTTTGTTTAGTTGCTCTTGTAGCTTACTTTATGGCTCCAACATATGTTGCTGCTCAAGCAAAATATGTCGGGACAAAGGTATGCGGTATGTGTCATAAGACTGAAAAACAAGGACAACAATTAAAAATTTGGTCTGAAAGTAAACACGCGCAAGCATATAAAACTCTTTTAACCGCAAAAGCCGATGATATTGCAAAAAAGAAAGGCGGGAAAAAAGCAATTGAAACACCAGAATGCTTAAAATGCCATGTGGGTGAAAAAGCTTTAGTTGAATCAGCATTCAAGGAAGATGGAGTACAATGCGAAACATGTCACGGTGCAGGTTCAGAATATAAAGCAATGGCTATTATGAAAAACAAAGAAGAAGCTGTAAAGAAAGGTTTGATGATTCCTAAAGACACAGAAAAATTCTGCAAGACATGTCACAATCCAGAAAGTCCTTCATATAAGGAATTCAAATTCAATGATATGTGGAAAAAAATTGTTCATACAACTCCGAAAGGATAATACTTATCTACAGGGCGTAAAATGAAAAAAATATTTTTTTTAATTTTTGTATGTCTACCGTTAATGATTCCCGCCCAGAATCTTAACGGTAGATTCTCTTCTTCATTCTACACATTTGAAAGATTTGACACTACTAAAACTTCCGATACTTTTTTAAGAACATTTCAAGCACTAACACTCAATTTCAATTACAAAGATATCTCAATTAGAACTCGAACAAATTTCGAAACTAATATTGGAAAGGGACTGGATAATGATCCGAGATTGAGATTTTACAATTTGTATCTTGAAGCCCGTAATATTCTTGATATGTTCACCTTAAAATTAGGAAGACAACCTTTATTTACCCCTGTTGCCGGCGGGTTGTTTGATGGCGTAAATCTAAAATTTAATTATGCTAATGCATCGTTAAGCGGGTTTTATGGTGGAAATGTTCCCGCTTATCAGAAGTTAGAAATGACTAATGATTTAAAGAATGATTATGTCTTGGGCGGCAAATTCGACATATATTTTCTAGATCATTTTACCTTTGGTTTAAGCTACATTGACAAGAATTTCAAAGTAACGGATTACAACACACTTAGACTTAATTCGGATTACGATCTTGTAAATGTTTTAATTGAACAAAAATCTAATCAGTATAAATTCCTATCGGCAGACGCTTCTTATAATTTAGAAGGATTATTAAATATTGATACGCGTTACGAATACGATGTTAATTTTAAGACCACATCAAAATTTGAAATTACAAGCCGGGTTCAGGCCACAGATCAATTAGGCATTGATGTTTATTATAATTTCCGTGAACCGAAAATTAGATACAATTCTATTTTTTCCGTTTTCAATTACGGCAATTCACAGGAATTTGAAGGCGGTGTAGACTACAAAATTTCCGAATCAGTTTCTCTCTTTGGAAAATTCGGAAATGTTACTTACGAAGATGAAAATTCTCAACGTTTAACGATTGGCGCTAACACAAAGTTCGGAAGTTTCAGCTATAGAAAAACACTTGGATACGCTGGAGAACTTGATGCAGTTTCTGCTTTCACAGCTTATTCTTTTGATGATGGATTTTTTACCCCTTCTATAGGAATAGCATATACTTCTTATAAATTATCAAAAGATGCTGAAACAAATAACATACTTTCCTTTTTAGGCGGATTTAATTTAAGACCTTGGACAAATTATTCATTTGATCTTCAAGGACAATATTTTAATAACAAGATTTACAAGAACGATTTTAGAATTATGTTCAAAGTAAATCATTGGTTTAATTCTAATTTCTAACAGATTATGAAAATAAAATATTTTTATGCTGCACTAGCACTTATGTTAGTTTCTTTTTTAACCATTGCGGCAATCAATTCCAGTGACGGCGACGAACCCGTAAAGACAAATAAGGACATAATAAAATTTTCGCATAGTTTTCATAAAGAACTTGCGCAATGTGAAGAATGTCATACCAAAGTAAAAGAAAGTACATCACTAAATACTCGTTTACTTCCGGAAAAGGCCGCTTGCGCAACTTGTCATGATGTTAATGATGAAAAAAACTGCGTACAATGTCATTATGGTGAAAATTTCGAACCGCTAATTCAGAAAAAACCGACATTAATATTTGATCATAATGCTCATATAACAAATGAAAAATTTGTTTGTGAAAACTGTCACAAAGGTCTGTCTGATGTTGATTACAGCTTTCAATCGCCAAATTATAAACCAGCAATGAACATTTGTACAGACTGCCATAATGGACGAACTGTTGCGATAAATGATTGCGAATCTTGTCACATATCAACTGCAAATCTGATTCCAACCGATCATAAAGAAGTTTCATTCTTACGTTCGCATAAATTCAATGCGCTCAAAGAAAACTCTAAGTGTCAAATGTGTCATGATAATTCTTTTTGTGAATCATGCCACGTTTCAACAACAATGATAACTGAAAATAATTCATCAAGAAATTTTGTAACACCTTATTCACCGCATAAATTTATTGATAACACCAAACAACAAAATATTACGCGCGTTCACGATCTGAATTACCGATATACTCATGGAATAGATTTAAAAGGTAAATCCACCGAGTGTCAAACTTGCCATCAAACGGAAACTTTTTGCGCTGAATGTCATGAATCAAAAGGTGGAGATTTTGCATTAGAAGGTAACGTACCGGTTTCTCATAAGATGCCCAACTTTGTAACAATTGGAGTTGGAACCGGTGGCGGGCAACATGCCTTGCTAGCCAGAAGAGATATTGAAAGATGCGCTGCCTGTCATGATGTACAAGGTGCGGATGCAAATTGCATACTCTGTCATACAGATAATGATGGTGTTAAAGGTACAAATCCAAAAACACACGCTAAGAATTTTATGAGTGGTTCTGAAGATGGCGATTGGCATACTGACCGCGGTTCTGTTTGTTATTCCTGTCATACTGATGCAAATGCTCGCCCTGGTGGTGTTAAAGGAGTGGGTTTCTGCGGCTATTGTCATCGTTAAATAATTTAACTCTTGGAAAGAATATGAGATATTCAAAATATTATTTGTTCTTTGTTGCGATGGTTGGATTAAGTTTTTATTCATGCAGCGATATAAAAGATGATCTTACTTCCCCATCAAAAATTTCGGTACATAATGTTAGCGTCCTTGATCCTATATCGGCAAACTTTCACGGTGTTACAGTTAAGGAAAAAGGATTAGAAAGCTGTAAACAATGTCACGCTGCAAAATTTGATGGCGGAACCGCTAAAGTGAGTTGTTCTACATCTAATTGCCATCCTAATGTTGCAGTTCATCAGAATGGAATTAACAATCCCACTTCTACTAATTTTCATGGGAAATATATTGCTGATAAAAAAATTCCTATGAGTGATTGTAATCAATGTCATGGCGACAATTTTGCCGGTGGCACTGCAAGCCCGGCTTGTACAAATTGTCATTCTAAAATTACAACGCATAAAAATGGAATTAGCGATCCTGCATCATCAAATTTTCATGGAAAATTTATTGCTTCTTTAAATTGGGATATGGGTAAATGTACTGAGTGCCACGGAAATAATTATGCAGGGGGTGTAGCTAGTCCTTCCTGTAATAAGTGTCATACAAATCCTGGTGGTCCGGAAGCTTGTAATACTTGCCATGGAAATTTTAATAATCCTAATTTAATTGCACCGCCGGTTGATAGAAATAGAAATACAGATGTTGCACTTGCGAGTGTAGGCGCCCATTCTTCTCACTTAATTAACCTAAAGATTGGAGCTACTGTTAGATGTTCTGATTGCCACGTTGTTCCCACAGCATTAAATTCACCAGGGCATATTGACACTACTCCAAAAGCAGAAGTTATATTAACAGCTCACTATTCTGATTACCAAGTAAGTAGTGGAACTTATGATCCAAACACTTCAAAATGTTCTAATACCTACTGTCATGGAAATTTTTCGTTTTCAAAAGCAACTTCGCAATGGAGTTTTGCTTACACAGCTGATAATATTATAGGTGAAAATTTCCAGCCTACTTGGAATAAAGTTGACGGGAGTCAATCTGCTTGCGGTACATGCCATGGCTTACCACCGCAGGGACATATGGAAGCTGAATTAAAAGGCTGCGGTACTTGCCATACTGGCGTTGTTGATGATCATGGGAAAATAATTGATAAGACAAAACATATGAATGGGAAGATTGACGTATTTGGAAATTAATTGTACGATTTTTCAAGCCCCCCGCTTTCCTATTAAGTTAGTAAAGCGGGTTTTTTTATTTAATACATCCTACATCTAAGAAATAAAACTCATTAATTTCTAAGTATGATAAACATTGATAAGAATTAAGGTTCGTACCTTAAAAATCCCTCTTCATTTCAGCAGAAAATAAGCTAATATTTAATTAACTTTAGCCCTAAAATTTTTATTAGTGGCACAATTTTAGTAAGTGTTTTATTAACCAAACGAATTACAGAATGGTACAACCAATAGATTCCTTAAATATTTTGCTGCCTATTCTTTACTGCTTGGTTTTTGCAGTGTATCTTTATGATTTTTTCAATGAGAAAAAATTTGTAAACAATTCAAAACGCATTATTCTTTTCGTTACATTATTGTTACATCTTTTTTATCTCATTTCCCGTACAATTGAATTTGATCATCCGCCGATTACAAGCAAATTTGAAATTTTTTCTATCATCGCATTTTCAATCTCGTTTTCATATTTCATTCTCGAATTGTTAACCGACATTAGAGGAACCGGTGCTTTTATAATCTTGTTTTCAAT
>VEPI01000016.1:39902-50301 GCA_012026935.1 Melioribacter sp.
CTTTTTATCGAACATAACTTTGTAGTGCCGGAAGTTCTTAGGAACCGTCTGCTTGGTCTTCACGTTATTAATGCATTATTGGGATATTCCGGAATAACAATTTCTGCCGTTTATGGATTACTATATATTCAATTATTTAAAAATTTAAAAGCAAACAAGTTCGGTCTGATTTTTAATAGACTTCCAAGCCTAGAAATATTGGAAAGACTCAGTTATTATTCAGCGGTTATCGGTTTTATTCTACTTACTATAGCAATTATTATTGGAATAATATGGTTGCCAAATGCATTTCCTAATTTTAGTTATTTCGATCCTAAATTGATTGGAACTTTTTTTGTCTGGATAGTTTACGGAATTGGTATTCTAAGAAAACTTTTGGGAAATTTTTATGGTAAGAAAGTTATACTTTTTTCATTAATCGGATTTGTCTTTGCTATAATGTCGTTGATTGTAACTAATACGCTAGGAAAAACGTTCCACTCGTTTTATTGAAAGCTTAAAATGAATTTAGTTGGTATATCAATAAATCATAAGACTTCCTCTTTAGAACTTCGAGAAGCGCTTCATTTAAATCATGATGAAATTGTAACGTTCATCCCGAGATTAAAAGAATCACTATTCTCCGAAGGTGTTGTTATTTCTACTTGCAACCGAACCGAAATTTTCGGTTTCCCGAAAATTAATGAATTTAATCTCTCTCCTATTATTAACGAATTGATTCAATTCAAACCGGTTAATGGAATTCAGCAGGAACACTTCTTAAAATTTTTTTCATGCGGGGCAGTCAGGCATATATTCTCTGTTGCTTCCGGAATTGATTCAATGATTATCGGTGACAGCCAAATTTTAGGACAGGTAAAAGAAGCTTTTGAAATTTCTGAAGATTTAGATTTTGCGGGTGCTGCTCTCAGAAAAATATTCGATACTGCAATCAAAACAGGTAAACGTGCAATTAAAGAAACAAAAATCGGGGAAGGCGCAGTAACCATTAGTTATGCGGCAGTTCAAGTTGTTGAAAAGATTTTTTCAAACTTAGATAAAAAATCAGCTCTTGTAATTGGTGCAGGAGAAACCGGCGAACTTGCAGCAGTACATCTTAGAGATAAAAATATTGGAAAATTAGCTGTTTCAAATAGAACTATTGAACGTGCAGAAATATTAGCCGAAAAAGTTCATGGTGAAATCGTTCCGTTCCAGTTTCTAAAAGAGCAACTTCACAATTTCGACATTATTATTAGTGCAACAAGTTCGGATAATATTATTATTTCATTTGAGGATATTAGATCTGCACTGAAAAAACGGAAAAGCTCACCCGTTGTCTTGATGGATATTGCCGTTCCAAGAGATATTGATCCCGACGTAAAAAAAATAGAAAATGTTTTTTATCATGATATGGATTCAATGAAGATCATTGTAGATCAGAATTTACAGAGACGAAAAGATCAAGTTCCATTAGTACAAAAAATAATTATTGATGAAATGAAAGGATTTTATGGTTGGCTAAACACACTAGATGTTGTTCCTACAATTAAAACAATGCGGTCGTTTTTTGAGGAAATCAGTAATGATGAATTGGAAAAAATAAAAAATAAAGTTAGCAAAGAAGATTACTTAAAGATTGAAGACATGACTAGAAGAATGATGGGGCGGATTCTACATAATCCAACTGTAAAATTACGGGAGTTTGCAGAGACAGGTGCTAATATTAAAGAAGTTACTGCACATACCATAATTCTTAAAGAACTTTTTAATCTCGGTGAAGCTCCGTTAAACGGAAATGAATTTAATGAAGATGAGCATAAAGAGGATAGAGTTAATGAAAAAGAATAAACTGGTTATCGGAACAAGAGGAAGTGATTTGGCTCTATGGCAAGCAAGGTTTATTAAAAAAGAACTCGAACAGAAAAATAAAAATCTTTATGTTGAAATCAAGATCATCAACACAAAAGGTGACAAAATTCTTGATGTTGCTTTATCAAAGATTGGCGATAAAGGATTATTCACCAAAGAACTTGAAAATGAATTGCTCAAAGGGTCAATTGATATTGCAGTTCACAGCTTAAAAGATCTGCCAACAGTTTTACCTGAAGGACTAAAGCTTGGAGCTGTAACGAAACGTCATCGGGTTGAAGATGTTTTGATTGCACGTAAAAAAGGAATTACAATTAAAAAATTACCGGAAGGCGCAGTTGTTGCAACCGGTTCTTTAAGAAGAAGTTCGCAGCTTCTTCACATAAGACCGGATATTAAAACTGAAGAACTACGCGGAAATGTACCTACAAGAATAAAAAAATTTTTTGAATCGGATTGGGATGCTATTATTCTTGCCCGTGCAGGGGTTGAAAGACTAAAGCTTAATAAATACATATCGTCAATCATAAAGACAAAAGATATTTTGCCTGCTGTCGGTCAAGGTGCTATAGGAATTGAAATACGGAATGATAATAAATTAGCTGAGTTGATGCTAAAAAGAATCCATCATGAAAAAACTTATATAGCTGTTAGAGCGGAGCGTTCACTGCTCAAAGAATTAGAAGGCGGATGTCAAGTTCCCATTGGTGCTTATGCCCAAATAAAACCCAGCGGTTTATATCTGGATGCGATTGTAGCGGCAATAGACGGTTCTGTTACTTTTAGAAAAAAAATTAAAGGCGCTAAAACTAATCCTGAAAAACTTGGTGCAAAATTAGCCAATGATCTACTCAATGCAGGCGCTTCTGCAATATTAAATGATATTTTTAATAAATCCCGTGTTAAGTAATGTTTCTTAAAAACAAAACAGTTCTTGTCACTAAGAAAAAAGAATCGGCCGGAAAATATTTTCTTCAGTTAAAAAATGAAGGCGCCAATATTATTTTTTTCCCCACAATTAAGGTCATCCCTAAATTAGAATCACCTGAACTAAAAAATGCAATAAATCATTTTAAGGAATTTGATTATTTAGTTTTAACTTCTTCGAACGCTGTAAAGGTGTTTGCAGAAATGATCCAAAGCCGTTTTCTTGATTTAACAAATATTAAAGTAGCAACAATTGGTGAAAAAACTTCTGAAGAATGCTATTCAAACGGTATTAAAGTTGATATTACACCGGTGGAATTCAGCTCCCAAGGATTAATAAAAACCTTTTCCAAATTAGAACTTAACGGGAAAAAAATATTTATACCTTGTTCCTCACTTTCAAATGGGGAATTAAAATTAGGACTAACAGAATTGGGGGCAAAAGTAGATTTGATTCACGTATATGATGTTGTTTCAAGTAATCTTTCTGAATTAAGAAAAGAATATGAAGAAATTATAAATAGACAACCTGATATATATGTTTTTACAAGTCCTTCTTCATTTAACAATTTTATTAGTTTGATGAACATTAATGATATTTCAGATTATTTTGTTAATAAAATAATTTGCACAATTGGTTCAACAACTGAAAAAGCTGTTGAAAGTTATGGTTTAAGCGTACATATCGTACCAAAGACTTATTCTCTCTCAGGCATATCAGAAGCGATAATAAAATATTTTCAACTTACTGTTAATATGGTTTAACGGAGGATTTTTTGACCAAACTGAAAAACGATCTATTTCTTAGAGCATGTAAAAGAAAAAAAGTTGAACGTACACCGATTTGGATTATGCGACAAGCGGGAAGATATTTACCCGAATATAGAGCCGTTCGTCAAAAAGCAGATTTTATACAAATGTGTAAAACTCCTGAACTTGCTGCTCAAGTTACAATTCAGCCGGTGGATGTTATTGGCGTTGATGCTGCAATAATTTTTTCAGATATACTTGTTATTCCCGAAGCAATGGGGATGAAATTAGAAATGATTGAGAGCAAAGGACCAAAACTTTACAATCCGATCAGAAACTTGAATGATATTACTCGCCTAAAAAAAATTGATCCTACAAAAGATTTGAAATATGTTCTTGATGCAGTTTCCTTAACAAAAAAAGAACTGAACGGGCGAGTTCCTTTAATCGGCTTTGCCGGTTCACCCTGGACATTAATGACATACATGGTTGAAGGCGGCGGATCAAAAAATTTTTCTGAGATAAAAAAATTTATTTACAACGATCCTAAATCAGCTCATGTCTTGCTGGATAAACTTGCAGATGCAGTAGCAGAATATCTTTCCGCCAAGATTGAAGCCGGTGCTGATGCTGTTCAAATCTTTGATACATGGGGTGGACTGCTTTCCCCATCTGATTTTGAAGAATTTTCGTTAAGATATATTGAAAAAATAATTTCGCAGATAAAACGTAAAGACGAACCCGTGATTGTGTTTGCAAAGGGTGTTCATTACAAATTAAATAAATTGGCAAATTGCGGTGCAGATGTAATCAGTCTTGACTGGACAATGGAACTTGGTAAAGTTAGAAGTAGGATTGGCAGTAAGGTTGCTTTACAAGGTAATCTTGATCCTACTGTTCTCTATGCTAGCAAAGAAAAAATCAAAGAGGAAGCTATTAAAGTTTTAAAATCGTTCGGTAAAAACAATGGACATGTTTTCAATCTTGGTCACGGAATACTGCCCGATGTTGATCCTGAAAAAGCAAAATGGCTTGTGGATATAATAAAACATGAAAGCATATTTTTTCACCACTGAAACACAGAGAAAATGAATATTGAGGAGTTAAATAAAATTAGTGGAATTATTTTGGATTCCTCCATTGAAGTACATAAACAATTAGGCCCGGGATTGTTAGAGAGCGTTTATGAGCTTTGCTTGTTCAAAGAATTACGATCAAGAAATTTATTTGTTGAACGACAAGTTCCAATTCCGGTTGTTTACAAAGGAGAAAATCTGAATGCTGATTTTAGAATTGACTTATTGGTTGAACACGAAATTATTATTGAATTAAAAGCTGTAGAAATAATTTTACCCGTACATGAAGCACAACTATTAACTTATTTAAAACTCGCTGAAAACGCCTTGGTTTGTTAATCAATTTTAACGTACCAAAATTAGTAAACGGTTTCAAGAGAATGCTAAACGGATATCTTTAAATAAAGATAAACCACAGAGACACAAAGGCACAGAGATTTTATACTCTGTGTCTCCGTGGTTCAAAAGGAAAATCATGTTTGAAATAAATATTGATCTTATAAAAAAGTACGATAAACCCGGACCGCGGTACACAAGTTATCCGACGGCACCGCATTTCAATTCATCATTTACAAATGAGAAGTATCTTGATGAAATCATCAGGACAAACAACGAAGCAAATTCTCCGGATCTTTCTCTGTATTATCATCTTCCTTTCTGTGATACTCTTTGTTACTTCTGCGGATGTAATATGATAATCACCCGTAACCGTGATCGTATTCAAGAATATATTAAGTATCTAAAAAATGAAATTGATTTACTCAGAACATTTATTAAAACAGATCGTAAAGTTGTTCAGCTTCATTGGGGAGGCGGAACACCAACTCATCTTAATCCGGATGAAATAATTGATCTCGTCTCATTCATAAATAAAAGTTTTGAAATTCGCCCTGATGCTGAAGAAGGATGCGAAATTGATCCTCGCGGATTAACTCGAGAACATCTTGAAGCTCTTCGAAGCGGTGGATTTAACCGTATCAGTATGGGCGTTCAGGATTTTAATGACAAAGTTCAAAGAGCGGTTAACAGACTTCAACCTGAAGAAATGACAAGACAAGTGGTGAATTGGGTTAGAGAACTTGGTTTTAAAAGTATCAATCTCGATCTAATGTACGGACTTCCATTCCAATCACTCGAGACATTTGAAAAAACTCTTAATGCTACTATTGATATTTCTCCCGACAGAATTGCAGTGTTTAATTATGCACATGTTCCATGGATGAAAAAACATATGGCTCTTATAAAACCCGAAGACCTTCCTTTACCCGAAGAAAAACTGCAAATTTTAAAAATGACAATTGAAAAACTTACAAGCGCAGGATATGTTTTTATCGGCATGGATCATTTTGCCAAACCTAATGATGAACTTGCAATTGCTCAAAGAAATAAAAAATTGTACCGCAATTTTCAAGGTTATAGCACTCATGCGGGAACTGATTTGTACGGAATGGGTATTACAAGCATTAGTCAAATTGGAAAATCTTATTCCCAGAATTTGAAAAAAGAGCGGGAATATTTTGATGCCTTAAATAACGAAACTTTACCGATAGAACGCGGTGTTTATTTAACTGAAGATGATATTTTACGACGTCACGTAATTTCAAAAGTTATGTGTGATTTTGAACTTGACTTTAGCTCAGTTGAAAAACGGTTCGATATAAAATTCGAAAAATATTTTGATGTTGCTCTTAATGGAATGCAAGAATTTATTGATGACGGACTGGCAGAGATTACAAATAGAAAATTAATGGTTACTCAAATGGGACGGCTGCTCATTCGAAATATTGCCATGAATTTTGACGGATACATAGAGCGAAAAGAAGATCAGGCACGCTATTCACGTACTGTCTAATTCGCGCTCTGACTGTTCTTAAATTATTTGTCATCTGTATCTATTCTTACTGCAGGCGGAGTGGAATTTAGAACTACTACCGTATGGTTTTTATCTCTGTGAGCATTAAATGCAATTACTGGTGATACAGACTCATTTTGAATAACAGCCGTTACTAAAACTGCTCCTTCAGATATTTCTTGATAAGAAGTTGTTGCACCGCCGGCAACATCATTGATATTAATTGTGTTCTGATTCTCGAGTTTTACTTGAACATTAGCTTTTGTTGAACGCTGATTTGATATACGTATACTTGGTGGTTTTGAAGAGCAAGCCACAGTAGTTAAAACAAGTATTAATAAAAGCGCTAATAAATTTTTCATTGATGATACCTAAAATGTTAATATTTACAGATAAAAATTAGCTAAAAAAAATAAATTAGTACGTGATTTGTGTTAAATAGTTTATGATATCTGATATAATAATAGAATCAATAGGAATCGTTCATTCTAAATTATCTAATCGTTATGAAACCCCAAGACAAGGAGTTTTAGCAGGTAAAGAAGTTTCTGTAATTGAGCTCAAAACAAAAAATAATTTTCAACAAGCATTAAAATTCTTAGATGGATTTGAAAGAATCTGGGTTTTATATCAATTTCATTTAAACAAAAATTGGAAACCGTTAGTCAATCCGCCAAGGCACACTAGAAAGAAAGTTGGCGTCTTCGCAACAAGAGCGCCATATAGGCCAAATCACATTGGAATGAGCTGTGTTAAACTGGAAAAAGTTGATGGATTAAAAATTTTTATTTCGGAATCTGATATTCTTGATGGTTCTCCAGTTATTGATATTAAACCTTATTTGCCTTATTCAGATTCATTCCCGGACGCAGAAACAGGCTGGGTAAAAAAGGATTTCAAAAATATTATTAAGGTTGATTTCAAACCCAAAGCAAAAAAGCAGTGTCATTGGTTAAATGAAAATGCAAAAATTAATTTATCAAGTTTTGCAAGGCTGCAACTTGAGTTTAGTCCTACTGACGAGACAAGAAAACGAATTTCAGTATTAAATAATAGCACACAGACAAAAAAGATTTATGTTTTAGCTTACCGTACATGGAGAATTCATTACACTGTTAATGAGAAATCAAAAATAGTTTCAATACAAAAAATAACATCTGGATATAGTAAAGAAGAACTGTTAGACGTTCTAAATGATAAATACAAAGACAAAGAATTGCACAACAAGTTTATCAAGTCTTTCCGGGAAAGGAAATAATCTTTGAAAATTGCAGTTGTACTTTTTAATCTCGGTGGACCCGATTCAGTCGAATCGGTCGAGCCATTTCTATATAATCTTTTTTGCGATCCGGATATTTTTAACCTGCCGTTCGGGCAAAAATTGTTCGCAAAACTTATATCCAGCAGAAGAGCACCAAAAGTTGCGGGAGAATATAAGCTCATCGGTGGTAAATCGCCTATAAATGAATGGACGGAAAAACAGAGATCAATGCTTGAAATAAATCTCCACAAGGATTATAAATCATTAGATGTTTACACAGCAATGCGTTATTGGAATCCGCTGACTGCAAACATTGTAGATAAAGTTGAAAGCAAAAATTATGATAAGATAATTTTGCTTCCTCTTTATCCGCATTACTCTATTACAACAACCGGATCTTCATTTAATGAATGGAACCGTCATTATAAAGGTGATAAATCAAAACTGTTTTTCGTAAATGACTACTACATAAATCAAAAATATCTTGAGGCAATTAACCAACGAATTGATGAAACAATTTTACGCTTTCCTGAAAAAGTTGAAAGTGAAATCCAAATTGTATTCAGCGCTCACGGAACTCCGGTAAGTTTGGTTAAGAAAGGCGATCCTTATAGCAATCATATAAAACAAACAGTCGAAGCTGTGATGAAGTTTAGAAAACACTCTCACAATCATCATTTATGTTTTCAAAGTAAAGTTGGACCTATGAAGTGGCTTGAACCTGCAACTGCTAAAATGATTGAAGAACTTGCTTCACAAAACAAAAAAAATCTATTGATCGTACCGATTAGTTTCGTTTCCGATCATGTTGAAACATTGTTCGAATTAGATATAGAATATAGACATGTTGCCGAAAAAGTCGGTATTGAAAATTATATTGTGATGAAAGGATTAAATGATTCAGATCTATTTATAGAAGCTTTATCTAATCTTGTAAAAGAAAAACTTAATGAACAATAAAAAGAAAATTACAATACTCGGTGCCGGGATTTCCGGATTAGCATCCGCATACTGGTTAAACAAAGACGGATTTGATGTTCAGATACTCGAAGCCAAAAGTAAATCGGGCGGTTCAATGGAAACTTCTTTCGAGAACGGTTTCCTTGTTGACTACGGACCAAACAGCGGATTAGAAACTACTCCATTAATTCGCCAACTTGTTGATGAAATTGGTTTATCAAATGAAATGATTTATGCTAATGAATCATCAGACAAAAGATATATTCTTCGTAATGGAAAATTGCACACTCTACCTACATCACCGCCTGCCTTAATTAAATCAAGTTTGTTTTCTTGGAAAGGTAAAATTCGTTTAGCATGTGAGCCATTTATTGGAAAATCAAATGACGGATATTACCAAAGCATAGCAGAGTTTGTCTGTAGAAGATTAGGTCGGGAGTTTCTGGATTATGCAATTGATCCTTTTGTTAGCGGTGTATTTGCCGGAGATCCGAATAAGTTAAGTGTGAAATCTGCTTTCCCAAAATTGTACCGACTTGAAGAAGTTTACGGCGGACTTATTAAAGGAATGATTAAAGGTGCAAGAGAGAGAAAAAAGCGAGCTGAACAGTCAAAGCAAAACGCAAAAATGTTCTCATTCATCAATGGTATGCAATCTTTTCCAATTGCTATAACGAGAACCCTGGAAGGGAAAATATTATTTGAATCAAGAGTGCTGAGTGTAGAACGCAGAATGCAGAATGCAGAATTGGAAAATGGAAAATGGAAAGTTACTTTTGAAAAAGACGGAAGTATGCATGAATTAATTTCTGATTATGTCTTATCTACAATTCCGGTTTATGAAGCTTCTAAAATATTCTCCGGTTTGGATGAAGAATTTTCCAAACATGCGAATGAAATCTATTATCCGCCCGTTATGGTTTTATACATAGGATTTAAAAAAGAACAAGTTGGTCAACCGCTCGATGGATTTGGCTATTTAATACCGTCAAAAGAAAAGAAAATCTTTCTTGGTGCAATTTGGAGTTCTACAATTTTCCCAAACCGTTGTGATGAAGACAAAGCTGCATTTACATTATTCGTCGGCGGCGCACGTTCTCCACATCTTTTCGAAATGAACAAAGAACAACTTATAAGTAAAGTTTTGAACGAGTTTAATGAAATAATGAAAATAAACAGCAATCCGATTTTTATGACTTCTAAGATATGGTCTAAAGCAATCCCGCAATACAATATCGGTTATATTGAACACGAGAATTATTTTGATAGATTTGAGAGTAAGAATCCGGGAATATTTTTAAGCGGTAATTACCGCGGAGGAATTTCCGTAGGAGATTGTGTGAAAAATTCTGAAATAGTTTATAAAAAGATAATTGCGAATTGATAATTGCAAATTGAGAATTATATGAAAGTATTTGAAAAACAGGTGGAATATGGAAATCCGGTTTTAGAAAAGAGTTTTAGATTTGGTGTAAGAATTGTTAAATATTATTCTATCAGAATAAAAAATGATTATCAGATCAAAGATATATTAAGACAATTACTAAGAAGCGGAACTTCAATCGGAGCTAATATTGCTGAATCCCAGGAAGCAGTATCAAAAAAAGATTTTATCAATAAACTTTCAATTGCTTTAAAAGAAGCCAAAGAAACAGATTACTGGTTAAAGATATTAAAAGAAGCATCATTATTAGAAGAAAAAGAATTTAATAGTTTAGTAAT
>VEPI01000016.1:50356-58118 GCA_012026935.1 Melioribacter sp.
TAGTTAATTCGCAATTAGCAATTCGCAATTTTCAATTAATTAGAGGTTAACATGGCTACATATCCCACAAAACGATTACGTAGATTAAGATATAATCCAACTGTACGCGATTTGGTTCGCGAGACAGTTTTAACTAAAAACGATTTGATCTATCCGCTCTTTGTTGTACCGGGTAAAAAAATAAAGAATGAAGTACGCTCAATGCCTGGCGTATTTCAAATGTCAGTTGATATTGTTGTTGAAGAATGCAAAGAAGTCGAGCTGCTTGGTATTCCTGCTGTAATCCTTTTTGGAATTCCGGACCATAAAGATGAAGTTGGATCGGGTGCATATGATCCAAATGGAATTATTCAACAAGCTGTGCGTGCCATTAAAAAAGAAACAAAAAAACTTTTAGTGATAACTGATGTTTGCTTATGCGAATATACATCTCACGGTCATTGCGGAGTATTACAAGGTGAAAAAATATTAAATGACGAAACTGTTGAACTGCTTGTTAAGGAATCCGTTTCTCATGCAGAAGCCGGTGCCGATATCATCGCACCATCCGACATGATGGACGGACGTATCGGCGCAATACGCAAGGCCTTAGATGCAAAAGGATTTATCGAGACGCCAATCTTAAGCTACGCAGTGAAGTACGCCTCCGGATACTATGGACCTTTTAGAGATGCTGCCGAATCAACTCCTGCGTTCGGAGACCGAAGATCACATCAAATGGATATTGCAAACTCCGATGAAGCTTTAAGAGAAGCCGAAAGCGATGTTGAGGAAGGTGCTGATATTATTATGGTTAAACCGGCCGGTCCCTATCTTGATATTATTTGGCGGGTAAAAGAAAAATTTGGTATGCCTACTGCAGCGTATCAAGTTAGCGGAGAATATGCAATGATAAAAGCGGCCGGAAAAAATAATTGGATTGATGAACAGCGCGTTATGATAGAATCATTAACTGCCATTAAACGAGCAGGTGCAGATATGATATTAACTTATTTTGCCAAAGATGTAGCGAAATATCTAGACCAGAACAGATAAAGTCATCATGATCGTGCTCTTGTTCTTGGTTATGATCTTATGAAAAATTTAAAGAACACAATGATCAAGAGCATGATCAAGATAATGAACATGATAATTTATTATGAGCTTTCTATAAGGCCGAAATCATTTTGAAAAAGATTTTAGACAACGATGAAAAAAATTCTTCTCTGGAAAAGCCAAAGCTAAGCTGGCAAGCTACGTTTGCCGCACTTAAACATCGCAATTACCGTTTGTGGTTTATCGGACAAATTATTTCTTTGTTCGGTTCTTGGATGCAAATGACAGCACAAGGATTTTTTATTTTTGAATTAACACACTCACCTGCTTTTCTCGGATATGTTGGTTTTGCAAACGGTATTCCCACATGGCTTTTCATGGTTTACGGCGGAGTAATAGCAGATCGTTTTTCAAGAAGAAATATTATGATCGTTACCCAAACTATAATGATGCTGCTTGCTTTTATATTAGCAGCGCTTACATTTACCAACATAGTAGAACCGTGGCATATTCTTTTATTAACATTTGGATTAGGCGTTGCAAATGCTTTCGATGCACCTGCACGTCAGGCTTTTGTAAATGAGTTGGTACCAAGAAACGATTTATTAAATGCTATTGCTCTTAATTCTATGATGTTTCATACTGCCGCAGCAATTGGTCCCGCTGTTGCCGGAATTACATATGCAATATTTGGTCCTGCGTGGTGTTTTACCATAAACGGAATTTCGTTCCTTGCAGTTATATACAATTTATTTATTATGAAATTCCAACCAACCACAAAGAGAGTTGTGAACAAATCTGCAATTAAAGAATTAAGAGATGGACTGAAATACTTAAAAACCCAGAAAATAATTCTTCTAATAATGTTAGTAGTGTCTTTTTCTACTTTGTTCGGATTGAGTATAGCAACATTGTTTCCTGATTGGGCTGTCAAAATATTACACGGAAATGCTGCAACAAATGGTTTTCTTCAAACCTTTAGAGGAATAGGTGCCGTACTTTGTTCTTTATTTATAGCCTCATTAAGCAGATTTATTGTTAGAGGAAAAATATTAATAACCGGATTGATTTCTCTTCCAATTTTTATGGTTTTGTTTTCCTTGAACAGTTCATTTATAATTTCATCATTGATATTAGTCGGCGTTGGTGCTTCAATTATTGCAATAAATAATTTATCTAACGGGTTAACACAAACTTTAGTGTCTGAAGAATTTCGAGGCAGAGTTATGGGTGTTTATAGTTTCAGTTTCTTTGGATTTATGCCGCTTGGCGCTTTGTGGATTGGAATGCTTGCGGAACATTTTGGTTCTCCTACAGCCATACTTATCAACTCATTGATACTTTTTATTTTTGTAGGAGTTGTATGGTTTTACACACCTAAATTGAGAAAAATAATTTAAAACAGTACATGACTTTAGTGAGGATATATGAACACAAGTAAAAGTGAAAAGCTTTTTGAAGAAGCAAAAAAATATATACCGGGCGGAGTAAATTCTCCTGTACGTGCATTCAAATCAGTTGGCGGAACACCGCGTTTTATTACAAAAGGAATTGGCTCTAAAATATTTGATGCCGACAACAATGAATACATTGATTACATCGGAAGCTGGGGACCGCATTTGTTTGGGCATAATCCATCATTCATTAAAGGCGCATTACTAAATACGATTGAAAACGGAACTAGTTTCGGTGCACCGACTGAAATAGAAATTAAAATGGCAAAACTTATTTCGGAACTTGTGCCTTCAATTGAAATGGTTAGAATGGTTAACAGCGGAACGGAAGCAACGATGAGCGCAATTCGTGCTGCCCGCGGATATACCGGAAAAGAAAAAATTATAAAGTTTGAAGGATGCTATCACGGTCATGGCGATTTCTTTTTAATTAAAGCAGGAAGCGGTGCTTTAACATTCGGCGTACCTACAAGTCCCGGTGTAACCAAAGGAAATGCGGCTGATACACTTGTCGCCGATTTTAACAATATTAATTCGGTTAAAAAATTAGTTCAGCAAAATAAAAATGAAATTGCATCAATCATTATTGAAGCTGTTGTTGGAAATATGGGAACAGTCAGGGCTGATGATTTATTTATAAAAGAATTGCGTTCTATTTGCGATGAAGAAAAAATTGTTTTGATCTTTGATGAAGTAATGACCGGATTCAGATTAGCAAAAGGCGGAGCTCAGGAAATTCTTGGAGTGGAACCGGATCTTTCCACCTTCGGAAAAATTATCGGCGGCGGATTACCGGTTGGAGCTTATGGCGGCAGAAAAGAAATTATGGAAATGATTTCACCGAGCGGGCCGGTTTATCAAGCCGGCACTTTAAGCGGTAATCCTTTGGCTATGAATGCCGGATATGCTGCGCTTATGTATATCAAAGAGAATCAAGACGTATATAAAACTCTCGAAGAAAAATCTTCTTACCTCGAAAACGGTATTAAAGAAGGAATAAAATCCGTTGGGAAAAATTTTCAGTTCAATAGAGTTGGATCAATGATGACATTATTTTTTACAGAGGAAAAAGTAACTGATTTTAATTCTGCAGTAAAATCCGATACAAAACTTTACGGAAAATATTTTCATGAAATGTTGAATCGTGGAATATATTTACCGCCTGCGCAATTTGAAGCAATGTTTGTTTCTACGGCTCATTCTAGGGAAGATTTGGATAAAACCATAAAAGCTAATTATGAATCAATGAAGGCAATAGTCTGAGCTTCATTCCATCATATATAAAATTGTTTCAAAGCGGCGAGTTGAAACAAAGAGCTGAACAAGCATTTCATATTCTTGAATCATGTAAAAGTTGTCCTCACAATTGCGAAGTTGACCGCACAAAAAACGAATTGGGTTTTTGTCACAGCCGAAACCTGCCAATCGTTTCTTCATATACCGCTCATTATGGTGAAGAGCCGGTACTTTCAGGTACACGTGGAGCGGGAAATATATTTTTCGGTAATTGTAATTTGAGATGCATGTTCTGTCAGAATTTTGAAATCAGCCAAAATTGGAAAATTGAAAGAGAACACGAGATTTCATCCGAACAGCTTGCTGAAATAATGATCGAGCTTCAAAGAAGAAACTGCCATAATATCGGATTGGTTTCTCCAACACATTTTTCTGCAGTAATCTTAAAATCAATTTACTTAGCTGTAGAGAAAGGATTATCTCTACCTGTTATTTACAACACAAACGGATATGATTCAGTTGAAATGTTAAAACTTTACAATAGTGTGATAGATATCTACTTACCGGATTTAAAATACGGAGACAACCGTTCGGCAAGGACATATTCTAAGATTGATAATTATTTTGATGAAGCCAAAAAAGCAATTAAAGAAATGTTCAATCAAGTTGGCGATGAATTAGTCTATAAAGATGGCGTTGTTGTTCGCGGATTGATCATCCGTCATCTTGTTCTTCCAAACGGATTATCCGAGTCAGAAAAGGTTTTTAAGTTCATCGCTGAGGAGTTAAGTCCAAATGTTCACATTTCATTGATGTCGCAATATTATCCATCCAACAAAGCATCAAACGACATTTTAATAAACCGAACTCTACGGGAATCTGAATACGAAAAAGCTATTGAACGAATGGATAAATACGGTTTGCACAATGGTTGGATTCAGGAAGTAGAAAGTTCTGAGAATTATCGTCCGTATTTTAGTGAAGACAGAGCTAATCCGTTTAAGAACTAACACAAAATTAGATTCTGAATACCCACGATCTTCAGATCGAGGAATAATTAATTGTAACTTAAAAATTACCGGCTTTAGACGAACTTTGGGCTAAAGCCCAGATTTCTGTTTGGGTTGGTTCCCCCGACTTAAAAGTCGGGGTTAGCAAAAAATTAATTTTGTTAACCTGATGGCGTTTATTTCTGCCCTTCCCAAAGGGAAGGGTTTTAAAAATAATTTTTATTCCAATCTACTTATAATTGTTCTATTCTGATGATTGGAAATGTTTTTTCCTTCTTGAGTGTATAAATAATCAATTCTGTTTTTATAAAACTCCGTGATCTTTGTGCGGACAATTTTCAAAGTACTGTTCATAAATTTATTCTGCTCTGTGAAAGCTTCACCAAGTAAGGCTATGGCAGAAGGTATCCATCTTTCGGGAAATTGATTGCCGTATATTCCACCGGATTTAAATTTTGCTATTTCGTTCTCTAGCATTTGAAGAACAGCGATTTGCCCTTCGTCTGAATGATGAGAAAGATTATTTCCCTTAAGCCACTTCAAAAGATTTTCTTTATTTGGAACTATCAATGCTATTGTATACGATGATTGATTATTGTACAACATTACTTGATCAATATATTCCGAGCTTTCCGTTAAAGCTTCTTCAATTCCTTCGGGACTATATTTTTCTCCATCGCTGCTGATTAATAAACTTTTGAATCTGCCAAGCACATAAAGAAATCCATCTTTATCTAAGTAACCCAAATCGCCCGTATAAAGCCAACCATCTTTTATTGTTTCTTTTGTTGCCTGTTCATTCTTCCAATAACCAACCATAACATTTTCACCCTTAACAACAATCTCGCCTTTTTCGCCAACCGGAAGTTCTTTCCCGTCTTCATTACAAATTTTGACTTGAAGATCCTTCACAATAAATCCGGACGACCCAAGCTTATGTTTTGCGGGAACGTTAGCTGATATGACCGGTGCGGCTTCTGTTAATCCATAACCTTGAAACATTGGGATACCGATTGCATAAAAGAAACGCTGAAGATCAATATCAAGCAAAGCACCACCGCCGATAAAAAATTCAAGTTTACCGCCGAATCCTTCTCTTATTTTACTGAACAGAATTTTATCATAGAGTTTATAAATTGGTTTCAAAAATTTGCTTTTACCATTTCCCTTATTCCAGCCATCGGCGTTATAAGTATATGCAATTTTAAGTGCGTTGTTAAAAAGTTTTTCTACTGCTTTTCCTTTTTCATGAATTCCTTTTTCAATATTCTTTCTGAAATTTTTAGCAAGAGCTGGAACACTTAATAAAAATGTCGGCTTTATTTCTTTGATATTCCTGGGAACATTTTTCAAAGTTTCTAAAGGAGTTTTTCCTTGTTGAACAGATGCCATGCTTGCGCCATTTTTCATCAACGTGTAAATCCCGGCAGTATGTGCAAACGCATGATCCCACGGTAACATCAGTAGTGAAGTATAATATTCCGGAATTGGCAGTAATGCTGATGATTGTTCAATGTTTGAAGTGTAATTGCGGTGAGTTAGAATAATTCCTTTGGGATCGGCAGTGGTACCCGAAGTGTAACAAATATTTGCATAATCATTTTCAGAAACGGATTGCCATCGTTCTTCAAATTCATTTCTAGACGATGAGAGAACTTTAACTCCATTCTGAATAAGATCATCAATAAAGATTTCATCCGAATCCATTTGATCAATTTTATCAAGAAGGATGGTTTTTTCTAAATCGGGTAAATCGTTTTTAATTTTTCTGATTTTTGAAATGTGGCTTTGCGAAACAATAACAAGCCTGCATCCTGAATGAGCCAATCTAAATTTCAGATCTGAAAGTTCTTCCACCTTTGTTGAGATAGGAACATTAATAGCTCCTGTGAAAAGAACGCCAAGTTCGCTAACGACCCAATAATTTCTTCCTTCTGAAATAAGTGCAACCCGGTCGCCTTTTTTTATTCCATACTTAATCAACCCTGCAGCAAAACCGTGAATGAGTTTCTGCATTTCCTTGTAAGTAGTTTCAACATAACGTTCTCCCCGGTTCTCTAACATTAAAACATTATTTGAAAATTTCTCTACACTTTCTTCAAACAACATTGGAATAGTTCTTTGTTTCACTTTCTCACCTTTATGTTTTCGTTTTTTATTTCTAAAAAAGTAATAGGAAATTTACACATCGGGATGGAGATAAAAAAAATCCCCTTATGTTAAGGGGATTGTTTATCTAATTTGTTTAAGTGAAAATTAAAAATAGAATCTAAAACCAACCCGTATAAGTAATCCGCTCATATCAAACCTTCTCTCTAAAATTCTTCTTCTTCCGGTTACATCATCTTTTACTTCATATTCCCAGCTCGGTTGAGAATGATGATAGCTCAATTCAAAGAATGCATCGGATCGGCTTCCTAATTCATACATAATACCGCCGCCGAGCCGCCAGGCAAAATCAAATGCACCTTGAAATTCATTGTTATCCGGGTTAGCATAGTTCCTATAAAAAATAAGCAATACATTTAAACCGGCTCCAGCTGTTACAAATGCTCTTGTCCGTGGAGCTACAAGCCAATTTCCTGTAACTGTCCCCATCAACGGAACCGAGTGAAGATTTGTTCTAGCTCGTAGTTCGTTTAGCTGACCGTTGATCGGTCCGTAGAAATCGTTGAACTCATCAACAAGTTTTCTATCAACATAATTTTTGTTGAACCAATCGGCGCTCCATCCGACAAAGAAATTATCATCAATAATCCACCCGCCTTCATAACCAAGAATAAAACCGGATTCAGTAGCAGAAGGACTAAACATACCGGCTTTTATTGTACCAAATTTTGATTGTGCCGATAGAAATACCGGAATCATAACAATGAACAAATAAATTATTTTTCTCATTTCCTTTCTCACATTTTAGTGACCGAATACAAAGACAACTTAAGTGCCAGCAATATCTTTCTTATTGTCTCTTATTTGGATGTATTAAAATAAATTTTGTTCTGCTAAATAAACAGTAAGATTTTTTTA